>JAATVK010000247.1 GCA_014523485.1 Nitrososphaerales archaeon TH5894 | reverse complement strand
GGATGTTCTTTTGATAAATCTGTTGCTTCGCGAATATCTTGTTTTATGTTAAATAGCTTCCATTGTCCATCTCCTATTGGAAATATATTATTACGTGCCTTCCAGTCACCCATGAATACAGCACGGTTACCAAACATCTCTGCAGATATTATTTCATCATCCAAATGTATCTCTTTAACAGTATTTTCTAAGAGTGGTTTTATGGATTTTCCCATCATAGGACTGACTTGTTTCCCTTTATACTCTGAACCAGGATGTGTAGCATTTGCATATTCTAGAAATGTTGGAGTCATATCGCTGACATGAACAAATTCCTTGACAATATCTAGTTCAGATGTATTTGTTGTGTGTGGTTCCTTTATCACAAATGGTGGTTTCAGACCTCCATTGAACATAGTTGATTTAACTCCAGAGTGTGGAGTGTTTGACATGACAGCTCCCTGCCAGCCGTATCCCCAATAGGAATCTTTGCCACCTATAGCGTCAAAGACTTCGCTGAAACCTGCTGCTTTAAATTCTTCTACTTCCTTTTCATTTGCACCCTCTAAAGTTGCGATTACCACAGGAGAATCAGATGGTTCACTACCCCCATTGTCTGAAGTAAACATTATTAGCGTATTATCATATTGACCAGTATCTTTGAGGAATTGAATTAGCTTTCCTATATTGTAATCCATGTCCTCTATCATGGCTGAATGTGCTGCAAATATCTGTGATCGTTGTTTTTGTTCATCTTTAGGTAATGCATTCCAATCTGTAAAAGTTGGATAACTTTGTGGTAAACTCAAGTTAGCAGGCCATATTCCAAGTTCTTTTTGTTTCTCAAATCTTTTTTCCCTTATTTTATCCCATCCTGCATCATAAACTCCTTCATATTTCTTTATGTATTCAGATGGTGCTTGGAATGGTGTATGTGCTACCTGAAATGCAAGATATCCAAAAAATGGCTTGTTATTCTCTTTTGATTTCTTGATAAAATCGATCATTTTATCTGTGTAGAATTCATTTGAAAACTGAGTACCATTTGGTTTTTCAACTATTTTGCCGTTATCTATGAAAGTAGCAGTCCCACCAGGATAGTATGGTCCATAGGTGAAATGATTGGCTCCAGACTCGAGTAAGGTAAAACTCTGATCAAATCCTCTGTCAGCAGGTCCAGTACCTTCATGATCCCCCTTTCCTGAAAGATGCCATTTACCTGAAAGAAGGGTATCATAGCCTGCGTCTCGTAGTATCTCAGCAATAGTGACAACCCTATCAGTAATAAAAGTCTCATAGCCTATTTTATTTACCTGATTGGGAGCAATGTTTTCAAACATAGTACCAATGCCAGCTATATGATTATCAACACCAGTAAGAAATGTACTTCTTGCTGGAGAACATACTGGATGTGTATAATAATTGGTCAAGATTTTTCCTTCTTTTCCCAATTGATCTAAATTAGGTGTAGAAATCTCACTTCCAAAGACACCTAGATCAGAAAAACCAAAGTCATCTCCCATTATTACCAATATGTTTGGTCTGCTGTTATCTTCATTGTTGTTAGTATTATTCTGTCCAAAAACATTATTTGGTATTATGATTAAAACTAATGATACCAAAAATGCAATAAAAATAAATACAACATACAAAGTTCCGAATTGTCTCATGTAAAGTCTCGTATGATGAATTGATATAAAGTTTATTTAAATAATCTCAATGTTCTATATTTTCTATATATATTACATTATTACATAATTTTGAGGCTCCTACTCATGAAAATTTTCGTGCTATTATAAATACTGTAGATTTGTTTACTAGAATCAAGCTTATCTAAAAATAATTCTTATATGAAAGTATTTAACTAGATAGATATCTACTTTCTCCAGTTGACTAATAGATTCAGTAACTAAAATTCAAGACTTAGATGGATTCGAGCATGACATTTAATTGGGATCATTTTTTTAAGATTTAAACTTTGGTCTTTAATTTCCTAATAACTGTAACCGTTTAAATAACAGTACAGGTTTACTCCTCAATTAAAATTAGAAGTATTTTCAAAGTAAGTTTTTACTATTCCTGTGAATTGTTCTGGATATTGATACATTAACCCATGTCCTGCTCCATTAATTTGGACTAGCCATGACTTTTTTATTTTTTCTGCAATAATTAAAGAGTTTTCTGATGGGATAACGGCATCTTTCAGACCAGATATTACCAAGGTTGGATTATTTATTTTTTGAAGATTAGTACAGGTTCCACTCCAGTTTGTTGCTATCCAATCTTCTACTGCTTCAAATTGTTTCTTTACAGTACTAAGAGTTACAATCTCTTTTGACTTGGGAATATTGTTTTGATAATTGGGATTTGCTTCAATCCATTCTAAGGGGAAGGTAAGAGAAAGTATAGTTTTTTCATCCGTTGTACGCTTGTTAACAATGTCAGTAATAGTTTTTACTATTTCAGGGCTTTGAGGTATAGCATCCTTACCACCACAAGAGGAGCCATAAAGTACAAGTTTATCTACCTTTTCTGGATGCTCTAGAGTATATTGTTGAGCTACAAAAGAACCCATTGAAAATCCTAAAATGTCTGCTCTTTGTATTTTTAATGCATCCAGAAATTTAGCAGTATCATTTGCAAATTGTTGAACTGTAAATGGTTGAGTACCTATAGTAGTGTTTCCAACACCACGATTATCGAAAATAATTACTTTGTGAGTTAAAGCCATTTGATTTAAAAAAGATGATGGCCAAGCATCCATAACATTAGCACTACCGCTTATGAGTACAAGAGGAAATTCTCCTTTGCCAAAAATTTTATATGCAATATCTATATCTCCAAGAGTTATTTTTTTTGCAGGAATAGCTGATACATTTACATCATAATCTCCATTGTTGTTGTTGTAGATATCTCGAGATGTAATTTCAGAATGAGCAAAAACAATATTTTTATCAAACATCATCTCATTATTCATAGCTAAAAGAGAAGAAAGAATAATTAGAGTATTTATTAAAAAAAAGGTAAAATGGTCTAAATTATTTAGTTTTATATTAAATTTTGCATATATGAATTTATAAAATATCTGAATCATCAATTTAATATTAATTACTGATCTTTATAAATATAAATATAAACAAATAAGATGATATTTTTATGAATGCCATCACCTAAATCTATAACTTTTCTAAAGTGTCCAGATATTCAGTAATTATGCAAATAAATTTTTTGGTGCAGAAAAAATTTATCAATCCATCAATCTGTTTATGTAGTAAGTATCTTATATGATAGGACAAAATAGATTAAGAAGTGATTGGAACTCCAATAACTCAAGTAATGTATGCATATGATCATTACGGAGATACACCATCATCATTTCTTTTCCAAGCATCTTTAATTGAAAAATAGGAATCTTTAATTTATAATATTAAAAATTAAGATTTTTTACCTACTATATAATATATTCATAGCTATTCAGTCCTATTTTTAACTAAATAAGTTCAATAACTAAACTCTAAGCTTAGAGGGCTCCTAATTCTCATTATAACAGGATTTAGTAACATAATATAATAAGTTTTTGTATAAAATCAAATTAGACTTTTATTTTATTTTAAAATTCAGTTCAGAGTGATGATTCAATTGGAGAAATGAGATTAGTTTATCTACTTCCTATAATATCAAATTACATGTCAGAATTTTATGATATAATAAAAAGAAGGAAAATGGTAAGACAATATATAAAAGATAAACCTATTCCTCAAGAAATTGTTGATAAATTAATTGCTAATGCCCACAGAGCACCAAGTGCAGGTCATACACAGGTTCAAGAATTTATAATAGTACAAGATCCTTTGATAAAGGAAAAGTTAAGTGAAGCTGCTTTGAACCAAGAGCAAGTATATGATGCGCCTCTTTCGATTGTTGTTTGTGCAAATACTTCTAGGTCTGTTGGTAGATATGGAAAAAGAGGAAGAGAATTTTATAGTATAATAGATGGTGCTTTTGCTTCTATGCTTATTTTACTTACTGCAGTAAATGAAGGAATTGGTGCTTGCTTTGTTGGTGCATTTCTAGATGACAAAGTTTCAGAAATACTTGAATTACCTAAATATGTAAAGCCAATAGGAATAATTGCATTAGGTTTCCCTGCAGAGGATCCAAGTAAATTTAAAAGAATCGATATTTCTAAGTTAGTCCATTATGAAAAATATTCAAATCAAAAGCAGCAGAAATAATGAGTTATTGTAAATAAGTACCCTAGACAGTTTTTTTAAAATTAGTGTTAGATGACATATTTAACAAATCACATTTCATTTTGCCTTTTCTTACTCTAAACGATTCTGTTCATTTACCGATATGACTATAACTTAGAGCCATAATTATCTATATGACCAAATACATTCTCTATGAATTCGGTCACTTTTGCCTGTAATTCTTTTCATTTATTTAACAAAATTAAGGGGTCGGAGGTGTGTCAACTGTTTTTCACACGATTTTTTAGTTCAAAAATTTACAAAAAATCTATTTTGTAATGTTAGCTTATACTATAAATACAAGCAAATTACTGTTAACAAGTTACTGGAATACAATATTAATAAGTTATTGAAACGATAAGGTTATATCTTGTGTATTTTATCCATATTTAATGTCTTTCTATATACTTCTCTGGAATTATACAGATCAAGGAATAAAAAATGTAAAAGAATCTCCAAAACGAGCTGATGCTTTTAAATCCAAGTTAGAAAATGCTGGTGGGAAACTAATAGAAACATATTATACGTTTGGTAAATATGATGGAGTATCAGTAATAG
>JAATVK010000035.1 GCA_014523485.1 Nitrososphaerales archaeon TH5894 | reverse complement strand
TGTATTTTCAGTTGAATATTTAAGTATTAATTGCTATTAATAGTAAATATGTTTGTAAATAGTTCTGGAAATGTAATTTAACTTTATAAAAATTAATGTTAGCTTCAAATAAGCTTAATTGATAACTATTAATACAAGGCTATAATTTTTTTATATACTAATGACTCTATTACAAAAACCTCAGTTAGGCTGTTGGGATTTATCAGAGCTAGTAGATGGGGAAAAAAACAAGATCAAACATTACTTAAAAATATTACAACATGAGGTCAATAAATTCAAAGAAAACCGAGAATTACTTAATCATAATATTTCATCACAAAAATTTTCTAAAATGCTATTACAATTGGAAAAGATTTCAGAGAAATTAAATATGGTAATAGGTTTTGCACATTTGCAATATTCATCTAATACTTCTTCTAATGAATATTCTGCCTTCGTTACAGAAATGGAGTTATTAGGTACTGAAATTTCTAATAATTTAATCTTTTTTGATATATGGTTTAAAAATATTTTAAAAGAAAAAGACGCAAATAGAATTATTCAAAGTATCGATCCAGTTTATAAACATTTTTTAAACCATAAAAGAGTTTTAGGTCAATATACCTTATCTGAAAAGGAAGAAAAAATTATTAATATATTTGAAGTAACTGGACCAAATGCATTAGTCAAAATATATGATCGAATGACAAATAATTTTGAATTTATTCTTGAAATAAAAAAAAATAACAAGATAAAAAGAACAAAAATTATAAATAAAGAAAAACTAATGTCACTAGTTAGAAGTAACAAATCTGAGGAAAGGAAAGCCGCATATAAATCATTGTTCAATGTATATAAAAACAATAGTGGAATTTTAGGTGAAATCTATTTAAATTTAATAGTACAATGGCATGATGAAAACATTAAAATTCGTAGTTTTGATTCACCCATTTCTGTAAGAAATATCTATAATGATATAAGTGATAATGTAGTATCTACATTATTGGACACATGCAAGAAAAATTCTTTTATTTTTCATAAATATTTCAAATTAAAAGCAAAAATGTTAAAATTAAAAAAACTAGAACGGTATCACTTGTACGCACCTCTTATTAAAAAAGGGATAATACAAAAAAAATATACTTATGAACAAGCAGTAAACATAGTTTTAAATGTTTTAGAGTCATTTCATCCTAAATTTCGAGATTATGCAGAAATAGTTTTTAATAAAAACCATGTTGATGCAGAAATAAGAAAGGGAAAGATGAGTGGAGCATTTTGTTCCACTATTACTCCTAAACTAACTCCATACGTTCTATTGAATTATGATGGTATGTATCGTGATATCTCTACCATGGCTCATGAATTTGGACATGCTATACATAGTATTTGTTCTTCAAACCTCCCAATCGCTGTCTCTCAAGCTCCTCTTCCTTTAGCTGAAACAGCTTCTGTCTTTGCCGAGATGTTGTTGAATGAAAAGTTAGCAAAAGAAATGACAGAACAAGAAAGATCTATTCTATTAGCAGAACAAATAGATGATATGTATGCAACTATTATGAGACAATCATATTTTACATTATTTGAAATTGATGCACATAATAAGGTAATTGAAAACAATGCTAATATTGATAATATTTCATCTTTATATCAAAAGAATCTCCAGGATCAGTTTGGAAATTCTGTAATTGTGTCCGATGATTTTAAGTGGGAATGGACATATATACCTCATTTTTATCATACTCCTTTTTATTGTTATGCATATGCTTTCGGCAATCTTCTAGTTTTATCATTATATAAAATGTACAAACAAGAAGGAAAATCTTTCATACCAAAATATTTGAATTTACTCTCTGCAGGAGGATCAAAAAACCCAGAAACTTTACTGACTGACCTCGGTTTCGACATCTCTAACAAAAGATTTTGGCAACAAGGTTTTGATCTCTTATTAGAAAAAATAGGTGATTTAGAAAAGATTGTATAGTTTTATATTAATATTAATTAGATATCTATTAATTAGGGACCTATAATGTATTGTACTTCAGTTTCCTAGTAAGACTAATAAATTATTTCTTTTGTTACCGTTGTGATCTTACATTGCTTGTTTTGTTTTTATGGGATTAATAATTTTATTGATGTATCTTAATTAGACTATATAACTCCATGAATACAAATAAGATAATGAATAAATTCACAAGGTATTCCTTAAAAAATTTCTCTAAATCTTAGCACTAGAAAAATTTTTTATGTTATTTATATATTCTTGAAAGTAAATTTTTGAAATTATAAGTTAAATGAATTATAGTGGATAAAAAAATAGCAAATAAACAAATCCAACTACTTTTATTTTGGTATAATTCCACCGGATACAGAACTAAATTTTCTCATTTTTTTATGTCCAGTTTTTTCTTTATGATCTTCAGCATCTGAATTGAAAAAAAAACTACTTTGGCAATCTTCACAAAACCAAATTTTATTTAAGTCCTCAGGATGCATATCTATTAAATAAATTTCTGCAATATAAGAAATTAGATAATATCTAATATACAATTTATAGAAACTAAGTGCTATTTCAAACTTATATTTTATTTATAGAGTATAATCTTTAGGTAAAATCATATATCTCATTATTATAATTAAAACAATTCGAATCAAGATATCCAAATGTATGAATTGAACCTAGTGTATATAGTTGTATACAGTAAAACAAAATAAATGTTTAAATGTTATTTTACCTTTGTCAGTGTTATCTCTAAATATTCGATCTTGTCATTATTTATTCTATTTGTGATTACAATTTAAGCACTCTCCAAACTATTTTCCTACTACTTTGAGGGAAATTAGAATCAGAAACAATCTGCACATGTGCAAAAGATTCAGAGGTTGTTCTATCCAAATATAAGATTTAAACTAATCCGATAATTCTTTCATAAGATAATGCATCTACTAATTCTTTTTCACTCATCAATTTTTTTCCTAAAATTAGTTCTCGTATTCCTATACCAGTTCTTAACGATTCTTTATATATTTCTGCTGCTGTCAAGTATCCAATATATGGATTTAATAAGGTTATAAGAATAGGACTTTTTTCTACTTGTTGTTTTAATCTTTCAGAATTCGCTTGAATTCCATTAATAAAATTAGTTGCAAAAATTGGCAAGAAATTTATTAACATGTCAGTGGCATCTAATACATTATTTAGCATTCCTGGCAGCATCACATTTAATTCAAACTGTCCCGCTTGTGCAGCCATGGTTACAGAAACATCCTTTCCTATAATATCAAAACAAATCATGTTTAAACATTCAGCCAAAGAAGGATTTACCTTTCCTGGCATGATAGAAGAACCTGCGTGAACTGCTGGAATGAGTATTTCCGCTAAGCCAGCGATGGGGCCAGAAGCCATAAGTCTAAGATCGTTGGCCATTTTTATTAGTTCAATTGCCAAGTTTCTTAATTCTGAAGAAAAATTAGCTATATCGAATTTGCTTTGAAGGAAAAAGTGAAGGTTTGCAGACATTTTTAAATTTAGGCCAGAAATGTGAGAAAGATGATTAACAATTTTTTCTCTATAGCCTTTAGGTGTATTGATACCAGTTCCAACTGCTGTTGCACCTATTCCAATATACTCTAATTTTCTTTGACTATTGATAATTTCTTCTTTAGCTCTCTCTAGGGCATACGCATATACTTCAAATTCAGAGCCCAATGTTACAGGAATAGCGTCCATAAGATGAGTCCGACCAATTTTTATAATATTTTTAAAATCAATAGATTTGATATTCAAAGATTTAATCAATACCTCAAGAGATTTTATAAGCAAATTAACGTTCATTAATATCGCAATATGCATTGCGGTTGGAAACGTATCATTACTTGATTGAGACATATTAACGTGGTCATTAGGACTAATAATGCTATAATCACCTTTACTTTTTCTCAGAATTTCTAAGGCACGATTTGCAATTATTTCATTAGTATTCATATTAACCGCTGTACCAGCTCCAGAATTTATCGCGTCTATAACAAATTGGTCTAAGAATTGTCCAGATAAAATTTCATCACAAGCTTGGATAATAACTTTGGCAATTCTCTCATCTAAGACTTGTAATTCATAATTAGTTAACGCTGCTGATCTCTTAATCATAACATACGCTTTTATAAGATTTAAATGGGATTTACGTCCTGTTACTTTGTACTGTTCTAATGCACGAGCTGTAAATGGACCATAATATGCATTTTTAGGAACTTTAAATTCTCCTAATGAATCTTTATCTATTCTAAATGACATTATAATGACTATAAAATTCTTGTTTATATAATATTAGTTAACTTGAAAACAAATGGTTTTACTGGATACTGATTTCAAAAATCATTTTTCTAAAAGTTTATATAATATATTTATATAGTCAACAAACCGCATACCAGTATGCCGCAAACTAAACCCATTGTAAGTATAGAGAATGTTGTCGCTTCAGCAACTATAAATCAAACAGTTAATTTAAATCAAATCACACAAATATTTCCGGATGTTGAATATCATCCAGATCAATTTCCAGGCCTTGTTTTTAGACTTAAATCTCCAAAAACCGCTACTTTAATTTTTAGCTCTGGAAAAATGGTATGTACAGGAGCCAAGTCAGAAGATCAGGCAATTAAAGCAGTCAAGAGTGTAGTTCAAAAGTTGAAAAAAGGAAGTATCCAAATTGAAAATGAACCCATCATTGAAATACAAAATATAGTTGCATCTGCAAGTTTAGGAGGTAAAATTCACTTAGAATTAGCTGCTAGAGTTCTTCCTCGCAGTATGTATGAACCTGAACAATTTCCTGGATTAATTCATAGAATGTTAGATCCCAAAACAGTTATTCTTCTGTTTGCAAGTGGTAAGTTAGTTTGTACAGGGGCTAAAAAAGAAGCAGAAGTATATCGTGCTGTGCATAATCTTCATAATTTATTAGAAGAAAAGAATCTTATGATATATGAAGGATAATTATTTTTGTACTATTACTTTTTTTCAATATTTATACAATCATTTTTATAGATAATATTTGCCATCTCGTTAATAATTAATAAAATATAAAGTTATTCTATTTGTGTTAAAAATTTTATATTGTTCTATTGTATCTCATACAATATAATATTGATTTTTTTTTATACTCCATTATTTCTAATATTTTCAATAGCGCAGTTTTAAGGATTGATATGTAGTAATTATTTCATAAATTAAAAGCATAAAGATTTTTTCAACTTTTCTTCAACTAAATTTTTGATTCAGTTACTAAATTTTCCTTTTTAATATAATTAGTGATTTAAACATTTTCTATAGTGTAGATATAAAAATTAACCAAGAGTCAGGTATGAATATCAAATTGGAGATTTTCGGTTTGAATATATTTTGGAATGTTATTTTTGTTTGATAAAATATTTTAGGAAAATACATTAACCTTGAAATAATATAAATCTTACTTTCTTTACAACTCGCTAGTCAAATTCCAAAACTTTAAAGAATTAGATTATGTTAGGAACCACTATAAAGTTAGTTGTATAAATATTGTTCCTTTATCTTACTATGAAAAAGATTTATTTTCATTCTTTATAATCATATCCATGCCAGAGATATGGCTTGGTTATGGTTCCACAGATGTAGTATTAGATATTAAACAAGAAAATTTACTGCATTGTTATCCAGAGTTAAATTTGTTATCTGATGAAAATATAAAGGAAATTCTCACTGATATCAAGTTTTCAACGAAAACTCTCATTTTTCCATTCTCCACTTCAAAGTCAATATTAAAAATAATAGCTTTTTTAATAGAAATTAATAAAACTGATAAAACAAAAGAAATTGAAATTGGAACATTTTCTGAATATTTTCTTCAAATTAAAAATCATTTTGCTGATAATATTAGAATTTTTCAAATGGATAAAAAGGATTTTTATGAAAATATCAAAAAATTTGATAATGTTATTTTTATTTCAAAGATTGGGTATGAACCTCTTTTTGGATTCAGTGGAACTCCTTCTATGCTGACAAGAAATTGTATGAATGGTTTGATGGATGAAATTTTTCATTCTACTGAAATTATAAGTCCTAATTCTGGTCAAATAGGCGATCCACTTAAAATTGCCTTAGAGTTTTATGATAAATTAGGTCTATATTCTATCGAGGTTTTATCTAATCAATATGGAATTTCTCGTCTTTATTGTGGATTTAATTCATCATTTATTATATCCTCAGTTTCAGATTTTAAATCAAATACGAAATTTAATTTCAATGAGCAAAAGTCATTAATAATCAGCGCAGGTGCGGAACCTGAAAATCATACTACTCTTAATAACTCATTATATTCATTATGGAATTCTATAGGAATTTTGAAAAACCAAGGAATGGCTGTTTTACTAGCAGAAAATAATCATGGAATAGGTGATGGTGCTTTAACTCTGTATATAGAAGGTAAATTGAACCCTTCTCAAATAAAAAAAATCAACTATGTAAATGGATTAGAGCATCTAATTTATCTTGAGAATTTAAGGAATGAGTATTATCTTGGCCTAGTTTCGTCATTACCTTTCCATTATACTAAAACAAAATTAGGATTTAATACTTTTAATAATGTTAAAGAAGTTTTACAAAATATGCTTACACGTTATGGAAAATCAAATAAGATTATGATTTGCCCCGATCCTAGCATTACATTTTTAATAAAACAATAAGAATTATTTTAATTTCTGAGATATCTTTATCTATTTACTTTATAATAAAGAATTTGTTCTATTATATAAAGTTAAATACCTTGTCAAGTTAAATATAGAAATTGCAATCTATTCTTAGAAGTGTTGATAGTTATGTTATTCGTAATTGTGAAGAAAAAGATCTTCCATTTGTTATTAATATAAACATGATAACACTTCCAGAACACTATTCTGACTATTTTTTTAGTTCTATTTTAGCAGAATTACCTGAAGCATTTATCGTTGCGGAAATAAAAAATCAGATAGTTGGTTACATCATGTGTAAAATAGAATTTGGATTCTCAAATTTCAGGAAATTAGGTTTTGTAAAGAAGGGCCATGTAGTATCCGTTGCAGTTTTAGAAGAACATCAAGGAAAAGGAGTAGGAACAGCATTAATGCTAGAAGGAATGAACGGTGTTATTATTAGAAAAAGTGATGAAATCTATTTGGAAGTTCGAGTTAGCAATGAAAGTGCAGTTCAACTATACAAAAAACTAGGTTTCATTATAAAATCTAGATTAAAATCCTATTATCGTGATGGGGAAGATGCATTTTTAATGGCAAAAGACCTTAGTTAGATATATAATATTTAAATTGGTTTTATTATGATAATGAAAAGTAATAGACCTACTGGCATTTTTCTTTTAATTATTCCTCCAGTAATTTTTCTAATATATATATATCTATTATTTGCTTCAAGTCTAGATTTGCTTTTAATAAAACTTACCATTGTAGGAACTGCAGGAATAATTGTTTCAGTATTTATATGGATTGGATATACTATGATTTCTACTTCTAATGCTAATGAAATTACAGATGATAATATTTAAATTATCTCTAAATCAAAAATCAATTGATATATTCTAGGACCAACCTCTCTTATTACTCTTCCACAAATTATCTTATATTGGTAACATTTGAAAATATTATGGCAATTTAGTTTTCCTTCTTCTAGTGCGTTCAATTTACTTTTGGCTTTAATATGTGCAAAATAATGAATAATTCCTTTATTATTTTCAAGGGCCATAATGGCTGAATCAATAAATTCTGCTGCCTGTTCTGGAAGTGGCATAAGAACTCTTGTAGCTTTACCTTTTAATTGAGTAGATACAATTGTTCTAGCATCACCCAAAATAGGGATAACTCTGTCTTGAACTTTGTTTAACTTTGAATTAATAATACATAATTCATTTGCATAAGGATTAGAATCTATGCTATACACAATACAATCAGGATTTTTTTTCGCAAGAATAATTGAATAAGTTCCTATGCCTGCAAACATATTTACAATTATTTCATTATTCCTTATCAACTTAGAAACTCTAAGTCTTTCAGTAGAAAGACGAGGTGAAAAATATGTCTTTAATACATCTACTTTAAATATACATCCATGTTCTCTATATTCTGTAATTGATTTATTGATCCCTGTTAAAAAACATAGTCTTCTTGTTCTATACTCTCCTTGTACTGAAGAGATTTGCTGAAAGACAGTTTTTACTGTCTTAATTTTATTTATCAATATTTTGGCTATAATTTCTTTTTTCCCATCTAGTTCCTCTGGAATTTTAATTATTATTATATCACCAATTACATCAAATGATGAATAAACCTTTTCGATTTCTTCTTTTGAAAAGACATCTTTTAATGCATTTTTAAGCATTGATCCCATATTCCATTAGCTTTATCTTTTGATGTAATAATATTCTCCTGATTCTTTTTGTAATTTATCTAGTTGACTTCCATTTTTATTTACACGGGGCCGTCCAGTAGTCTCATCCCTTCTATAAGTAATAGCTAATTCTTTAAGAAATAGGTTCATACCCTCTATCTTAAACATGGGTTTGCTCGCTATACCGTATAAACTTGGTTGCCCATTGAATATTATTAAAGAATCAGAAACTATATCAATTAACTGCATATCATGATCAATAATTATTGCTGATTTTCCTTGCGCTCTTACAAACCTCTGAATAAATTTTGCTAATGCTATTCTCTCCTCAATATCTAAAAAAGCTGAAGGTTCATCTAATGCATAGATATCAGCATCTCTCATTAATGATATTGCTATTGCTACTTTTTGTAATTCTCCTCCACTAAGATTCCTTATATTTTTTTCATAAAGTTTCTTTACTCCCATTGGAATAATAATTTGTTCCTCTGCAATGCTTCCTTCTATAATATTTTGATATGCTCTGTATAATAATGACTTTACATCAGAATCATATTCTTGAGTTATATATTGTGGTTTATATGAAATCTTAGCATTAGTTTCTATCTTTCCATTATCTGGATGTTCTACTCCTGCAATCATTTTCATAAAAGTTGTTTTTCCTAACGCATTTGCACCAATAACTCCTAAAACTTCACCTTTTCTTATTTTTCCCTCGGAAACTTTGAGATGGAATGCGTTAAATTTTTTTTCTAATTCTGAATATTTAGTAACAATATTGTTTAAAATAAAATCATCAATAGGATTGAATGTATCAAATCTGAATTTTTTTTCTCTAAATCTTATATTTTCTGAGGGAATAAAACCATCTAGAAAATTATTGATTCCTGCCTTAGTTGACTGTAAACTGGAAACAATTCCATAAGCTCCCGATTCACCATATAGTATATGAATATAGTCAGACAAATAATCTAATAAAGTTAAATCATGCTCGATAACCATAACGGTTTTTCCTTTTGAAGCAAGATTTTGTATTACTCTAGCTACGGCTAATCTTTGATAAATATCATTATATGATGATGGTTCATCAAAGAAATAATATTCTACATCTTTAATTGCAGCGACAGTGACGGCTAATCTCTGTAATTCTCCTCCACTTAATTCATTTAGGTTTTTGTTCAAGGAATTTTTCAAACCTAGTTTCTCAGAGATTTCATCAGCAGTTTTATTTTCATCAAATTTCTTTAAAATTTCATTTACAGTTCCTTTAAACACCTTTGGTATTTTAGAAACGAGCTGAGGTTTTATTGATACCCTCAAATTTCCATTGGCAATGTTTTCAAAATGTGACTTTAATTCAGAACCGTGAAACTTGTCAATAACATCCTCCCATTGAATATTTGAATCGTAATTGCCAAAATTAGGTTTAATATTGCCTGATAATATATTTACAATGGTAGATTTGCCCATACCATTTCTACCAAGGAGACCGACAACAGAACCTTTTTTTGGAGTCGGTAAATGATAGAGCCTAAAGGAATTTATTCCATATTGATGAATTTTATGTTCACCCAATTCTTTTGGTAAATTTACTATTACAATTGCTTCAAAGGGACATTTTTTAACGCATATTCCACAACCAGTACATAAATCTTCGGAAATTTCTGCTTTAGCATCGCCTTCCCTTTGAACAATGCATTTACCTCCTGTTTTATTTACTGGACAATAAATAATACATTCTAACCCACATTTTCTGGGTTTGCATAATTCTTCATCTAAAACTGCTACTCGAGCCGTTAATTCAGGGTTGCCCATTTGTTTATATTTTTTACATCTATGTATTATATCTCTTGCTAGGTTGCATTTTTGTTTATTGTTAATTGTACGTTTTGATAATTTAAAAACGAATAAATTAACCTTTTGTTACTTTTTTTTTAGCCGGTCATAGTGACAGGGTGCGACCCGGACTCATACCGAACCCGGAAGTCAAACCTGTCGTCGCTGCCTAGTACTGACCTACGTGAGTGGTTGGGAAAGGGCAGTGCTGGCGTTCTAAAATTTTAAGTTATATAAAAAAATGTTATAATTTTATATAATTTCACTCATAATAAATTTAATTATCGTTCGTATTCCAAAACCTGTAGCTCCAAGTGGATTATATGATTTTGACAAACTCCCTTCCTGATTCCATGCCGTTCCAGCAATGTCAAGATGTACCCATGGTATATTTTCTACAAAATTTGACAAAAAAGCCGCTGCAGTAATGGCCCCAGCAGCGCGTCCTCCGATATTTTTAATATCTGCATTTTTACTTTTTATCTGTTCATGATGATCCTCTAATAATGGCAATTCCCACATTTTTTCATCGGTAACTTTAGATATGTCAAGAACTTTTTGGGTCAGTTTTTCATCGTTACCTATTATACCTGCTATATTACTACCTAATGCTATAATACAAGCTCCAGTCAATGTGGCCATATCAATTATTAGTTTGGGTTTATATTGCTTAATTCCAAATGCTAATGCGTCTGCAAGTATTAATCTACCTTCTGCATCTGTGTTAATCACCTCCACACTTTTTCCATTATACATCTTGATAATGTCACTAGGTCTATAAGAAGAATTAGAAGGCATATTTTCAACTGCAGGAATTATTCCAATCACGTTATGTTTTATATTTAAAGCGGATAATGATTTCATGATTGCAATAACGTTAACACCACCGCATTTATCAAACTTCATTTCCTCCATTTTCTCACTTGGTTTAATCGATATTCCACCAGAATCAAATGTTACTGCTTTTCCTACAAGTAAAATTGGATTCTCTTCTTTTTTACTTCCTTCATATTTCAATACTATTAGTTTTGGGGTATTGATACTACCACCTCCTACAGAAACTATCCCATTTAATCCTATATCTTTCATAGAATCGAGACTTAAAATCTTCGGTTTAATTCCTTGATGTTTTAGATCCAATGCTATTTTTGCAAGATAGTCTGGAGAACATTCATTAGGTGGTAAATTACTGATTTCTCTACCTAAATTTACAGATTGACATATCACAGATGTTTCATTGATTTTTTTTTGAATTTCTTTAGAATTTGATTCTATCAATATAGAAACTTTATCGATAGTATTATTGTTCTTGGAAGTTTTAAAATTTTCAAATGTATAAGATGAAAGTAAAATTCCTTCTACAAAGGATTCAATCATATCTTTAGAGAAATTAAATATAATGGAAAGTTCTTTTATTTTAATTTCTTTAGCATATTGAATTATTTTTCCAGAAATAATTCTTGATTTTTCTGTATTAAATTCATTTTTGTTACCTAATCCTGCAAATAATATTTTTCTAGCTGGGATTTTTGCAAATGTGTATAATTCATTTAATACACCAAATTTTTGAATATGGGAAATAATTACTTTTCCTGCAACACTTATTTCATCATCAAATTTATTAAGTAAATCCGAATAATCTTCATTGAAAAAACATCCAATAACCAAAAGTTCTGTTCTCTTTTCACTTATCTTTGTTTCATCTGCGATAATTTTTAACATACATTATGAAATTCAGCAATAATATTTTAAATTATTGAATTGAGTTTAAATTAGTACCAATAATTTATCATTTCTCCAGCTAGATTTTTATCTTTCTTTATATTTTGTTTCTCTATGCCACATTTGTGGTTTGAAGGTATTGATACATGATATTTCATATGCGTTATCTAGATCTAAAAAGAAAAATTCAAGAGATTAGAATTAATGCTATCGAAGGAATTGCTGAGGCAGGATCCGGACATCCAGGCGCCTCTTTTTCTGCAGCTGAAATAATGGGGGTATTATATTTTAGGGAGTTACGACATGATCCTTCAAATCCCACATGGGCAGGAAGGGATTTTTTTATTAATTCAAAAGGACACTCAGCTCCAGGTTATTATGCAACATTGGCAGTAGCTGGATATTTTCCAAAAAATGAAATGAAAGACTTAAGGAAATTTGGATCAAGATTGCAAGGTCATCCTGTAAGATATTCAAAACTTTTAGAACATCATTCTCTACCAGGAGTAGAATATTCTGGAGGCTCCGAAGGTATAGGTCTTTCTGTTTCAATCGGCATTGCTTTGGCAAATGTTCTGGATAATAAAGAGAACAATGTGTATGTTTTATTAGGTGATGGTGAGACAAATGAAGGTCAAGTATGGGAAGCTGCTATGACTGCTCCAAAGTTTAAATTAGATAATCTTGTAGCAATTTTGGATCGAAACAAAATTCAACAGGACGGATTTACCGAAGATATAATGCCTCTCGATCCAGTACGTGATAAATGGGTGGCTTTTAACTGGAATGTATTAGAAATTAATGGACACAAAGTTGAACAAATAATGGATGCATTGAACAAAGCTAGTGAAATAAAGAATAAACCTACTATTATAATTGCAAATACCGTAAAAGGAAATGGGATTAAACATATGGCTAATAATCCTCAATGGCATGGTAAAGCACCTCCTAATATGCATATTCCAGTATTAATCGAAGAATTAGAAGGAGAATATATGATAGCACCCTCGATAATCGCAGGGGAAAAAGAAAATTATGAAGAAAAAATAAAAAAAGTTGAAAGAGGTGGAGCAGACCTTATACATTTAGATGTGATGGATGGAATATTCGTTCCTAATATTACTTTTTTAGCAGATACAATTAAAAAATTAAGACCAATAACGAATATACCCTTTGATGCGCATCTAATGATTGAAAAACCATACGATCATATTGAGGAATATATCAATGCTGGTTGTGATATTATTACAATTCATGCTGAAACTTGTGATAATGAGAAATTCTGCTATATTCGAGATAAGGTAATGTCTGCAGGAATAAGTTTAGGTATAGCTATTAATCCACAAACTGATCTTCCAGCATGGGCATTTTCTTATTTGAATGATATTGACGTCATTATAGTCATGTCTGTAAATCCTGGCTTTTCTGGACAAAAATTTATTCCTGATATAACCTCTAAGATTAGCAACTTGAATATGACTTTAAAAATGGAGGGATACAAAGGATATATTGAAGCAGACGGAGGAATTGATGCTTCTACTGTTAAACGAGTATATGATGCTGGCGCACGAATTATGGTAGCAGGTAGCGCAGTTTTTTCTAATTCAGATATAAATACAGCAATTCTACAGTTAAAACATAAAACTAATGTCACTTTAGAAAGAAATCTATTAAAAAAAGCTGATGAAAATAGTATACGAAAAGATTGGATTATTGCCCGTAAACATATTTTGATACCTGTTGCTAATGAGTTGGGAATAGAAGATGAACTTAACCGACTTTGAATTAAGAAAAGGGGATATGCGATCTGCATATGGGAGTGCTCTGGTTGATTTAGGTACAATTAATAAAGATATTGTTTGTGTGGGAGCAGATACTACTGATTCATTAAAAACAAAAAAATTTGGGGATCAATTTCCTGAACGTTTTTTTAATATAGGAATAGCTGAGGCAAATCTTGTTTCTATTGCAGCAGGTTTAGCAATTGCTGGAAAAACAGCATTTGCAAGCACCTATGCTGCATTTTTACCTGGACGATGTTTAGATCAGATTCGTAATGCAATATGCTATCCTAGTCTAGATGTTAAATTAGTAGTATCACATGCTGGTTTAACAGTTGGTCCAGATGGAGCCTCACATCAGCAAATTGAAGATCTAGCTATTATGCGATCAATACCTAACATAAGAGTTCTCGCACCTGCTGATTCTGTATCTGTTTTCAAAATAATTAAAAATATCGCAGAGATTCCAGGTCCATTTTATGTAAGACTTGCTCGTCCCTCGTCAGCAATAATTTACGATGACAGTGATAGTATATTCCAAATAGGTAAAGCAAATATTTTGCAAGATGGTTCAGACATAACTATTATTGGTTGCGGATTGATGGTATATAAAGCTCTTAAAACAGCTAAAATATTGAAAGAAAGATATAATATATCTGCTCGTATAATTGATTCTTATTCACTAAAGCCATTAGATAATGATATGGTGTTGAAAGCAGGACGAGAAACTGGTGCGATTATAACAGTTGAAGAACATAATATAATAGGGGGATTAGGCAGTGCAGTAGCAGAGATATGTTCTGAATATCATCCTTGTTATGTAAAGCGAGTTGGAGTTAAAGATACATTTGGAGAATCTGCAAGAGATTCTGAATTAGATATTTTGCTTGAGTGTTATGGTCTAACCGAAAAAGAAATAGAACGGGTTGTGCTATCTACATTTGATAAATTAAAAAAATGAAAATATTTCTTGATACTGCTAATATTGCTTCCATTCGTCATTATTCTGAAATGGGAATGGTTGATGGAATAACAACTAATCCTACGCTTCTTTCAAAAGAAGGTGGTGATCCGGAAGAAATCATTAGAGAAATCATAAAGATTGTCAAAGGACCAGTTAGCCTAGAGGTTATATCTACTGAAATCAATCAAATAATGGAAGAGGCTTATATTCTACAGCGATATGGTTCAAATGTTGTAATTAAAGTTCCCATGATTCCTGATGGATTAAAAGCAGTTAAAAAATTAAAAGAAGAAGGAATAGAAACAAATGTTACTCTTGTTTTTTCAGCTAATCAAGCATTATTAGCTGCAAAGGCAGGAGCATCATATGTAAGCCCATTTATTGGAAGACTTGATGATATAGGGAATGAGGGCATGAGCCTTATCCGTGACATAAACCAAATTTTCAAAAATTATCAATATAATACTAAAATTCTTGTGGCAAGTATACGTCATCCAATTCACGTGATTGAGGCTGCTAAACTTGGTGCAGATGTAGTAACTTTACCACCTGATATTCTTGGAAAAATGTTTTTACATCCTCTTACAGATAAAGGCTTAAAGGTATTTATCTCAGATTGGGAAAATCTTAAGAAAACAAATCCCTCCATTAAGATTTTATAACTTTTTATTTATCCTTATTTTGTGAACAAT
>JAATVK010000034.1 GCA_014523485.1 Nitrososphaerales archaeon TH5894 | reverse complement strand
TACACTTTGAGCAACTTAATTACTTTTTTTGGTATATCTTCTACTCTACTAGCTAGAGTTTTATTATAATTAAGATATTTTAAATTGTGACCAATATTAATAAGATCATTTAAATCTTTTCCTAATCCTAGGGCTGCCATATGGATAGACAAATTTCTATATATTAAAACCATTTCTTTCACGGCATCATAATTTGAAGGCTCTCCATCAGTTAGGGTAATCATTATCTCAGGCTTGAATGATTTGATAAAAGGTAAAAGAATACTGTATATTTCAGCTAATGGTGTACCACCACTTGCTCTTATTTGAGCTAATCTTCTTGCATTCAATACAGACCATGGAATTTTCGGTGGTTTCACTAGCCAACATTTTACTTTTTTTGCTTCAGTACTAAATGCATAGACGGCAAAATCAATTCCTAAGTAACTAAGAGCTTCGCATAACGCTACTGTCGCTTGTTTATATTTTAGTTCAATTTCCTCTATACTACTAGAATGATCAAGTAAGATGACAACTTTTGTTCTGATTGATATTTTAAAGTCGCTGAGAAAAGGTTTAGGATGCGATTCAATATATGTCTCTGTGTCTAATTCATCACCTTGTTCTTGATGAAGTTCTACCCACCCGGTTTTCCAATCTCTAAAAGCTGATTTAATTTTTTGAATTAATTCTATGTCATAGATTTCTGATTCATTAATATCCATTCTATTAGGAATACTTATGTCAAAGTCTTCTAAACTGTCATATCCTTTTGTTTCTGATTTCTTACTCTCTTTTACTAAAATTTCATATTCTTTTGCGACATCTTTTCCTTCGATAATATCTTTTATTGCTTTGTCAAATTCTTTACTAACTATTTTTGATTTTATTATTTTCTCTAGTTGCTTAAATACATCTAATTTGTTCATTGCCATACCTATACTAGATCGAGGAGTAGTCAAAGGAATTGATAATAAAGGATCTATTTGTAATATTTTGACAATTTCCCTTATCTTGTCATAAATCCAGTCTGTTCCTAATCTTTTATCAAGAGCTTCTCTGATACACTCATTTGCAAAGTCTGTTGCTTCTCTTACCTTGTCAAATTCATTTCCAAATAGTTCTCCTTTGATATAACCAGTAAGAAAATATTGTGAAAAAGCTTCTATTATTTTATGTCTGCCATATATTGTATTTAAAAGAGGTTTTGACAACCAAGACATACTCTCATAAAAAATTATTTCATTTGTCATACCTTCCCAGCCACGTAAACCTAATATTTCGATTCTTTTTGTTTCTATAATATTAAGAATAAACCCGTATGCATGGTCCTGACTAGAGACTTTTACTTTAGAAGTATGTCTTATTCTCATTGCTTCATACCATAAAGAAACTCTCCATTGTCTATATCTTTGAAATTCTTCACCATGAAAATAATTTAATGTTGGTAAAATAATCTGTTGTTTTTCAATATCTGTTTGAGGAGATTTATCTTTAGAAAGTGTAACAACCACTTTTGCATTATTAGACCATCGACGTGCAAGAAATGTAGCTATGTCTAGCAGAATATCGTTTCTTAAATATTTTTTTTTATTATCAAATGTCACAGTTATCAACCGAATATCGAAATAACCATATCCATAACTTTTCTATACTCTACTTCTCCCCATTGATTATAGGCATTTGCAAAAACTATTTCAGCAGCAAGCTTAGGGTCGGTACCAATATTGAGTAATTTAGTAAATGCAATTGTTTCTCTTAAACTAGGCCCATAAAATAGCTCCTCTACTCCAGCTGCTTCTCGTAATGCTCTTGCTAATTTTATACCACGTTGAATATTAATTAACTTGTCATTATCTACCATAGTATGTTGTTTAATAATTTCGAGTTCGGTTTCCTCTGGTGGATAATCTAAACTTAGTCTAATTGGGAACCTGCTTAAAAGTTGAGGTGGTAATTCTTTAGTACCAACGTGCGATAACGGATTAATTGTAGCAACTACGAACCATCCTTCACTAGCTTTAATAATCTGCCCCTCTGCTTCTTTCAATATTATTTGTCTTCTATCATCTAAAGCCTCATCTAATCTTAAGAGCATATCTGGTTCTGCAGCATTTAATTCATCTAAATAAAGAATTCCTCCTTCTTTCATTGACTTTACCAAAATTCCCTCTACAAAGTTAATTTCACCATTCTCTATAGTTTTAGTTCCAACTAAATGAGATTCTCTTGTCCGAAGACTAAAGTTTACTGAAAAAATATTCTTCTTAAGTTCAGAGGCAAATTTTCTAGCCAGTGATGTTTTTCCTGTTCCCTTAGGACCAATTATGAGAGCAAAAAGATTTATTTTGTAAGCTTTTTTTAATATATCCATAGATTGATTCCAGTCTAAATAATTGATGGTTTCTACTACATTACTCATTGTTTATATTACAAATTGAGTTTAATTTATAAATTAACTAAATAAATATTAGAAATTATCTTTTGAATGAATAACCTTCTTTTTATTATTTATATAATCAGTTAATAACATCTTACCTATTGAATCTGGATTAATATAATAGGATCTTCCTTTTACGTATTTTTCCATTTCATTTACATAACTCAACATAGAGTTTTCCTCACTTATCATTATAGTATCAATCTGAATTCCTTTTTTGTAACATTTTTTGGCTTCACTTATAGTACGTTCGCCTATAAATTGATCAACTTGTCTATATCTATAACACAAATACACTAATGCACCTGAATTTATATCTAAATTCATTTCATGACTTTGCTTAATAGAATTTATTGTATTTTGATCAGGAATATAAAAATGAGAGTAGGGTCTTTGTGAGAGTATTTTTTGCTGCTCTTTTTCATTATCAATAAAACATGCGCTAGGATGACCATCAGTAATAAGAACAATTCTTTTATTTTCTACAGGATTTTTTTGTAACATTTTTTTAGCTAGTCTTAATGCCGCTTGATAGTTTGTATAATGAAGAAAATCCACTCCCGGTTCAAAAGTTTTTAAATATGGGATATCTAGTGGATTTATTTTAGAAGCTAATGCACCGAATCCTATCATGTTGATTATGTCTGAAGGAAAATATTTTTTATGTAGAATGTACAAAGACCATAATGCTCTCTTAGCAGCTTCTATTCTACTTAAATCCCCATACAATGTTGAATATCTCATTGTGGAACTGAGATCTATACAATATACTATCGAAACTCTAACGTCTTGAATAGTTTCATATTCTTCAAAATCTTCAATATCCATTTTTATCGGTATTTCGACTTTACCATTTTCTCTTGCGAGTCTTTGAATTGAATTTAATATTGAATTTGGAATATTAATTAATCTGATATCATCACCAATTTCGTATTTTTTTGTTGTATCTAATAAAAGAGATCCATATCCAAAGTTTTTGGTTTCATGTATTCCAAAATCTCCTTTTTTTAGTTCTTTCAATATATCTTGTAGTATTTTTTCGCCAATATTCACAAATCCTTTACTGCTTAACCATTTTTCAGAATTTTTTAAATAACCTTTTCTTATAAGATGAGTAATAATGGGTAAATTTGATTTTCCATTGTTGTCTGATGGGACAATTGAATCGTTTTTGTCATTAAAATCATTTTCTTTGTTAATTCCATCATTCTTTACTTTTCTTTTAATAATCTCTTGTAAAGTTTGTTCTAATTCTTGCAAAGAAGGTGTTTTCTCTGTAAGAATTTCTCTTCCGAGAGATTTTAGTAAGTCATCGAGTATCTCATTACTTATGTTATGTTTTCCTTGATCTTCAAACTTTTTATTTAAAGTTTGATCTGATTCTTTTGTAAAAGGAAAGTAAATAAAATCTATTGACTTGTTACTAAATATTTTCATATATTCCCTTTTCTCTTCTATCAATAATTGGATTATCTAAATTTCTTAACCCTTCTAGTATTAACTCTACTATTGATGCTCTATATTCTTTATCTTGTTTATTAGAAAACGATAATCCATTAAGATCAATTCTGTTATATTCTATATTTTTAATAAAAACATTTTTTTCATTTTCGTCTATTTCTATCATCCTATCAACTATTTTTAAAAGAGTAGGAAAATTTTTCAATTGATTTTCATAATTATCATGGGAATTACTGCTGATGCTCTGATCTCCTAAAAGATTTTGTGATACTATAAATTTCTTATTCTTAGTAAATTCATTTTTTAACAGCATCATGTCGTCGCTCTTTATGTTTTGGATATATTCTCTTGAGATAGTCTTTATTGCTTCTGTAATCAATTTATTTAAAATGTCTAATCTATTGTGACTGTTATCATCTAATTCAGATAATTCGAATTTCGATGTTTGATGTATACTATTAATATCTGAAAATCTAGGAACTACCTTTACGTTATAAATTAAAGATCTTATTCGCTCAGCCTCACTAATTATAGCTTCTGTGGAATGAACTGACATTCTCACACTTACCCCTTTGTCTTGATTAATGTCTGAATTTGTTCTACCTAATTGTGTTATCATGGCAAGGGTTTTCAAAATGAAGATAGGTAAAATAACATTTTTTGGATCGCTTAATGCTATTTCCTGGATTATTATAAGCATTTCATCAATTAGTTTTACAGGATAACGTGTCTCAATATGACTTCGAAGTCTATCAAACAAAGGCTCTATTATTTTTCCAGAATGCGTATAATCAATCGGATTTGAGGTAGCTATTATTTTGAGATCAGGTTCAAAGTAAACAGGATATGAACCAGTAGTAAATCTACCTTCCTGCAATACGCTTAATAAAGAAACTTGTTTTCGAGGATCTAAAACAGGTAATTCATCAATACACAATATCCCATGTCTCGCTTGTAATAGCTGACCTGGTGAGTAGGATTCTAAATTATAAATCTCAACTCCTTTTTTTACTATTTTGATGGCATCAATTTGTCCTACTAAATCTTTAACCGAAATATCAGGAGTTGCTAAAATGTATCTATATCTTTCAGATCCACTAATCCAATCTATTTTTGTATCTAATCCATTATTCCTAATAGTATCTTCTGTTTCTTTTGAAATAGTGAAACTAGGAGAGTAGTGCATAATTTCTTTATCCTCTAATAAAGAAATCATTTGTTCAGCTCTAATTGTAGTTGGAATATCATTTGTTAATGACTTTCTAATTATGGGTATTGGAGATAATAAATTTTGAGATATAGCTTCAGATAATTTCGTTTTCGCTTGACCTATTTGTCCTACTAATAACAGATCATGACCAGCAAGAATACCTC
Organism: Nitrososphaerales archaeon TH5894; assembly: GCA_014523485.1. Taxonomy (GTDB): domain Archaea; phylum Thermoproteota; class Nitrososphaeria; order Nitrososphaerales; family Nitrososphaeraceae; genus TH1177. Next base: position 6,116 of record JAATVK010000034.1, on the reverse strand, counting down.
GATTTATTGCTGGTATTACGTCATCCTCATATCCAATGATTCCCCGGTAAGGATTAATACCTTTTTTAAGAAGCGTTATTAAATTCCCTCTAATCTGTGTATCGACATTGGCATGCCTATAGTTTATCTCAAGAAGATCTTTTAATGTCTTAATTTCTTTATAATTATGGGGAACACCAGGAAATATTTCATTATATGTTGGATTAGAATTATAAGAGTCTAATACCATTTTCTCAATATCTTTAAAATTCAATAGATTTCTTGCTAACTGAAACAAAATTTAAACATTGTTAAAGAATTAGCTAATAGCAATCATTAATAATATTTATGCTAATAAAAACTAAGGATTCTATTTGGTCATTTTACTTCTTACTCTGAAAAGTAACAATTAAGTTTTATTCTGTTTTTATAATCTTTTTGATTTAAATAGTTTTAAAAGGTATATTATTTTGACAAAAATAAATACCATGCAAATTTTATAAATATATCATTTAACTTAATTTATTTAAAACGAGGATACATGAGATTATAAATAATTAATTACGTTAAATTAACTCCTAGTATGATTTTTATTTAGGTTTATACTGTAGTTTTAAGAGTTGTCAACAGCAGACTATAAACACATTGTTAGAATTATGGGTAAAGATGTTGAGGGAGATAAGAAAATAACTGTAGCTTTAAGTAAAGTTAAAGGTGTAGGTTATAATTTCGCTCAAGTATTACTTCAAAAATTAAATATTAATCCATATATCAGAGTCGGTCTTTTAACTGATAAAGAATTAACTGATATCGAGAGCGTTCTTAAAGATCCTAATAAAATAGGTATTCCATATTTCTATTTCAACAGGAGAAAAGATATGGATACAGGTTCCAATATTCATTTACTTACATCAGATTTGGATTTTATTGTTTCAAATGATATAGATAGAGAGAAAAGTATTATGAGTTGGAGGGGGTATAGACATATGTTTGGATTGCGTGTAAGGGGACAACGCACACGTACTACTGGTAGAAGAGCTAGCGCAGTCGGCGTACGTAAAACAGCTCAGGCTCCACTAAAAACAGAAAAGAGTGGTGAATAATGGGAGATCCTAAGAAATCTAGAAAAACTTTTCGTAGACCCCGTCAGATATGGACTACTGATCAGTTAAGTTCAGAGTTGTATCTTATAGGATCTTATGGTCTTAGAAGCAAAAGTGAATTATGGAAGGCACAAACTAAGGTCGCAGATATAAGAAATCAAGCGCGTGAATTATTAGCATTAACTGTTGAGGCAAGACAGGCACAAGAAACTAAACTATTAAGCCATTTACAAAGACTTGGATTAATAAAAGATTCTGCAACACTAGATGATATTCTTAATTTAAAATTGGAAGATATTCTAGAACGAAGATTGCAAACCATCATTATGAAAAAGGATAATGCCAAATCTCCGCATCAATCTAGGCAATTAGTAGTGCATGGTCATGTATCAATCGGTGAAAGGACTATTAACATTCCTGGGTATATTGTTAAGAAAGATGAAGAAGCGAAAATTGCTTTAAGAGCTCAATCCATGAATCCATCTCAAAATATGCCAGGCAGTTAATAATTAAGAAACAATATCAACATGATCTATTTTTCCATCTGCATTCATATCGAAACCTTGAACAACTAATGCCAATTGATCACCACTTAAAGAATTATTAGATATTTGATTTCCATAATCGGTTAAGGCGATAACTGATGCTTTTGTTCCTATACTTCTAACACCTGCTAGAATGAGGATTTTTTTATCCTTGTTATAAGGATTATTTATTTTAGCAATTAGTCCATGATTGTCCATATTAAATATTCTTCCTGATTGGTCGGTTAATCCTGACCAATAATTATCTTCATTAAATTTAATCTGAAGATATCTGTTAAATTCTGAAGTAACAATATTTGTCCCAGGTCCACCAATCAATATTAAATTTCTATTATCAATATCCTTCTCTGCTTTCGCATCTACATCCAATTTAACTATGAATCCAGAGGTATATGACTCAGCTAAAGTTCCCAAATAAAAACTCAAATGAACAGCATAATGCCCATCCCGTGAGGAAGATTTGTAAGGACCATGAGGATCTGGTGCTCCCACAACTATTAAACCAGAAAAAGAGTTATTTTCATAAAACTCTTTCAAGATGGAAGGAATATTTTTTCGCTTTTCATCTTTTATGTAATTCGAAGATTCAAGTTTCTCTTCGTTCCCTTCAATTTCTAATCCAAATGAGGGACTAGAAGTCGAATAAAGTCTAGCTGTACCTCCTCTGATCAAACATGTTCCTACTTGTTCTATTGCTCCTATTCTAGCCAATTTTCTAATATAATAATACACTGTTTGATCGTAAAGCTTTAATTCCTTTGCTATTTGTGCGGGGTACATAGCACTGGATGATAATAGCTCTACTATTTTCCAAGCAATATTATTTGATAAAATTTTCATATCATTTATATTTTCAAATATCAAAATTTTTTTACTTAGAGGATTTCCGTTCCCGTCCGAGATTATAGTCTTTTTTCTCATAATAGGTTATTGTTTATTTCCTATAAAATGTTTTATACCGGTCATCAATTATCATAGTGGTTTTTCTATAAATTGATTTAAAGTCTAGATTTGTGATTATAATTATTTGTATAGGGGTATAGATTGAATACCAATATACTATTTAAACTAATTCTATTTGATATTATTCATGTGTTCTATAATAGGCTATATTGGTAATTGTATGGCGGCGTCGGTTATAGTTGAAAGTTTGAAGAAAATGGAATATAGGGGGTATGATAGTGTTGGGATCGCTACCCTAGAAAAAGACAGAATTTTACTTCGTAAAGATGTAGGAAAAGTTCTGGATGTTGATAGCTCTTTACAATTAAACAATATGCCTGGACAAATAGGAATAGGACACACACGATGGGCTACTCATGGAGGTATAACTAAATTAAATGCACATCCTCATCCAGATTGTACCAATAATGTAGTTGTAGTTCATAATGGAATAATTGAAAATTATCAACAACTAAAGGAGACTCTTATAAAACAAGGACATATTTTTCAGAGTCAAACTGATAGTGAAGTTATTGCACACTTAATAGAATCCTATCTGGAAAAGTTTGATAATGTCAAAAAGGTTATTAGTGAAACATGTAAGCAATTACGTGGTGCTTATGCATTTGTTGCAATTTTCAAATCTGGATTGCTAGCTGGTGCTAGATTAGATGAACCGTTAATTATTGGAATTGGAAATGACGAGAATTTCATTTCCAGCGATGTGTTAGGTTTCTTAGAATATACCGATAAAGCTATCTTTCTTGACAATCATGACATAGTTATTCTAGATCATAATCGTGTAAACTTATTCGATTTTAACGGTAATAATGTATATAGACCTATAACTCAGGTCGCTTGGGAATTAGGAGATATTGATAAAGGCAAGTATGCACACTATACACTCAAAGAAATACATCAACAAAAAAATTCTATACCTTTGGCTTTTCAGATTGATCAAATATCTCTTCAAAAAGCCGTAGATCTTATTTCTTCTTCTAAAAATATTTTTATTACAGGTAGTGGAACAAGCTATCATTCGGCATTATTAGCAAAATATCTCTTCTATAAATTTGCGAAGATTAGAACGGAAATAATAATGTCAAGTGAGTTTGAATATATGTCTGCACCTATTGATGAAAACTCAATACTAATCGCTATTTCTCAAAGTGGTGAAACAGCAGATGTTTTAAATTCTGTTAAGATAGCTAACGAGCATAAAGCAAAAATTCTTTCCATCGTCAATATATCTACTTCTTCTTTATCTCGATTAAGCGATCATTCTGTTTCCATAAACTGTGGACCAGAAATGGGCGTTGCTGCAACAAAAAGCTTTACCTCACAATTGGCGACATTATATTCTATTATAGACACTTTATGTGTAAATAAAAAATCATTAGATATATCAACAAGTATGCTTGGTAATGCTCTAAATGAGATTCTGATAAATGATTCATATTTAGAAAAAATAGCCGATGACATAAAATCTGTCCAAGATATATATATTCTAGGAAAATCCGTTCATTATCCAATTGCATTAGAGGGATCTCTAAAAATTAAAGAACTTGCCTATATTCATGCAGAAGGTATAGCTGCTGGCGAAATCAAACATGGACCTTTGGCAATGATTGAACCAAATACAATCGTCATAGTTCTTAATCCAGAAGATGAAACATATTATGATACATTACATAGTATACATGAAATGAAATCGAGAGGTGCAAAGATTATTGGAATTTCAAATAAAAGAAATGATATTTATGACTATTTTATCAAATTACCATTAGTTAATGAGAATTTGTATCCCCTAATTGAAATTATCCCAATCCAAATATTATCCTATTATCTAGCATTAAAAAAGAATGCTAATCCTGACTATCCTAGAAACTTAGCTAAATCAGTAACTGTAAAATAAATTTAATTTTTTATTTAGTTTATTTTTTCATAATGAGGTATTAATTTCGTTTAATATGTTTCTTTCAATATTTTTCTCATATTCATTTTCAATATATTTCAACAAAGTTTCTCCGTTAAGTTTTCCATTTGCATTTATCAGTGTTGCTATTGATAGCCCGCCAGCACCAACTCCTTCTTTTACAAAGCCATTTGCATATGATTTTAATCCTGGTTTTGTTGATTCAATCAAATGTAAATCCAAAACAAAAATCCCTACATTGTTATCTATAGATAAGACTAGGTTTGTAAAATCTGCGTTAGTATCATTAAAAATATATTTTGTGGTACCGATAAAGATTTTATCAGTTTTAACATTCATACTTTTTAAAATGGATAAAATAGTACACATTTGAGTTCCTCCTGCTAACATTACTCTTCCACCATTATCAATAACCCCTTGAGCAACACCTATCACTGAAGGGATCATTGGATCTCCTATCAAAGAGATAGCAGCAAAAGGTTTATCTTTTAATGATCCAAAAGTTATATTATTTTTTTTCATACTTTTTCTTACTATCATATTTTTGAGAGTATGTGGATTTTGTGGCATACTACTACTCATTTTATTTTCTGCATCTATACCTATAGAAAGCATAACCCCAAGTGCAGTGGTAGTTCCCCCAGGAATGCTTTCTCCAACAATTACAAAATCATTACTTTTAGAAAGTTGTTTTCCGAGCATTAATCCATATCTATAGGCTTTTTCTACTTCTTCTAACTCCATTGCTATATCCTTCAAGATATTTTTCCCTGATTGTAAATTAAATGAAAATAATGGTATATCTGGTTTTACTTTTACTCCTGAATCTACTACGATAAAAGGAATATTACTAATATCTAACATGGTTTTTGTTATCAGAGCGGGGGTTGGTTTTCCATCCGGAGTTGCAGGTACACCATCTATACATTTACATTTACCATAATAAAGAAACTCGGCATCAGCTGAAGGTGTATATTTTATTAAATCTTTATTAGCCCCAGCAACAGTAATACCTGGAATTTCACTTGTTTCAGTATATGCTATTACACAAACGAAAATAGGATTATTGGATCGTAGTATTTCAATACTATTTTTGCCGTTTACTACCGTAATATCTTTATATTTTTCTATCAATTTGTTATTCCCCATGAGTAATAAACTTTATAAACTCATTCTTTGATCTAGGAATTAGAACATAATTATTTTTCTTTTCTTCTTCTATCGTAGAAGTTGGTTTGTATCCATAATTATGACCTGGATACACAATCATATTATTCTCTAAATACATTATTTTTTTAAATAAGCTATTGTACATCTCTTCCGGATCGCTACCGGGTAAATCGGTACGGCCACAATTTCCAACAAATAATGTATCACCAGTAAGTATTATTTTAGAATCAACTATTAAACATATACTATCCTTGGAATGGCCTGGAGTATATAATACTTGTACAATTGTCTTTCCAACCATAAATTTATCTCCATCATTTACTGATATATCATGTTTTTCTGTAGAACTTTTATGTTGAATAACTTTACATTTGGTGCGATCAACAATTTGATTATTTCCAAGTATATGATCAAAATGAGAATGAGTATTAATAATATAAG
>JAATVK010000246.1 GCA_014523485.1 Nitrososphaerales archaeon TH5894 | reverse complement strand
TTCATCTATATTACCAATACTAAGTGTTGTTACAATAATTACATCTTTTGCTACTCCGTATATACTAAAATTTGCAAATAATATAAAAATTTCTAGTTCAAATAATAAATCCAATAAAATAGATGATGATGAAAATAAAAACAAGCCTTGATAGATATATAGAATACCTTTTAATAGACACTTTTGATAATTAGTTATTTAGTTTATGAGATCATATTAAAAATATAAATATTTCATCATTACTTAGCTATTACAAATAATATTTTGTTGTTTATTTAATGATCATAACATTTCTTATACTAATATAAAATTATTTATAAAATATATTAAAAGATACTTTTTTATTTTTATTATTGTTATGTAACTAATTATATATTTGTTAAGATGTATTTTGAGTACAAAGTACAGTATAAAATAAAACCAAAGTATAATAGATAATTAAAAAGTATGAAGAAACCTACATAATAAACATAAACATAAATACCTATTAATTCCCCTTTTTTATTTAGTTTTAGAATTATCATTTAGTATAATTTATTCTTAATTTTATGTTTATTATGAATATAATAATTGAATGGGTCTGGTTCATTAATTCATTTACATATTAAATTTGATTCAGTTGAAGATTTAACTGAATATAACACTTTAATGATTGCTACATATGATCAAGGAAGTGCAGAGAGATTTATCAGTTATCCTTTTTTCTATATTAAATATTTTTAATCCACATTTTTATTACTTTTCAAGTTATAAATATCCAACACTTTTCTATATAACACTCTTTGGTATAATCTTTGTAATAATTGAATATATAGTTATTCTTATTATATTACCAAATATACTCTAGTACCATTTCCTTAGAATTGTTTTACTCTTAAAAATGTATTTTTAATAAATAAACTACTACACATTTATCTTTAAAAAATCTTTAGAAATCATTCGTATTCTAAATATATTTTAATTGAATATTACTAAACAGTGAATATAGTAATCGCAAGGATTACAAAAATTAGTGCAATGTTTTCAGTCTTTGTATTATTTATAGGAATATTGAATGGTATTATTTCTCCATCTTCTTTTATTATTGGAGAAATACAAGCACAAAAAGTAGAAGAATCAGAAAAAGAAAAATGTATATCTTATAATAAATCAGAAAAATTAATTTCTATAAGTTGTAAATATGCTGATTTTGCAGATGTTATTAGGCAAATTGCAGATCCTATTATTTTGAAACTTGAATCAGCAATAACAACTACTACTTCTAAAAATGATAATAATAATGAAAAAATTTGGTTACTATACGCAGGCTTAAAAGTTGAAAAGAATGCAATATTGGATATTAATTCAAATGATGTAACATGGTTAAAGATAATTCCTACCAAGAAGTCTCATAATGCAATTGAAGTAGATGGAAGTCTCAAAGTGGATTCTGTAAAAATAACATCTTGGAATCCAAAAATAAATGATTATATAAAATTTATTAAAAAAGCAAAAGAAGATGCTTCAATATATACAATGATACCAAGACCATACATAAAAATTGAGGAAACTGCAACAGGATCTACTGAAATTACCAATTCTGAACTTGCATACTTAGGATATAGTTGTAATGGATGTGGAGGACTTACTTTCTATGGTGGAGAAAAGAGTATACTAAAAAATAATGATATTCATCATATCTACAAAGGATTTTATTCAAAAGAGATGGGAAATATGTTAATTGAAGGAAATCGCGTTTATGGCAATGAAAGATATGGAATAGATCCTCACACTGGAACTCATGATATGATAATTCGAAATAATACTATTTATGATAATGGTTATTCAGGCATTATATGTTCACTTGATTGTTACAATATAATCATTGAAGATAATGAAGTATACAATAATGGTAACACAGGAAAAGGAAGAGGAATTGCATTTAGTATCAATATGTTTGATTCAGTTGCAAGAAATAACTATGTTCATCACCAAAATATTGGAATAGATATAAGTAGTGAATCACATGACAATGAAGTCTATAACAATAACGTTTCAGATAGCAAAATTGGAATACATACAAGTGAAAAATCCTCTAAAAATAAGGTATACAATAATACTATCATGAATTCTATAAATAGTATAGTTGTCAAGACCGGTGCATCTGATAATACATTTCATTCGAATAAAATAGTAAATGTTACAGAATTTGCAATATTAAATATTAAAGACCCAGGTACAGTTGGTAATACATTCGAGAACAATAAACTAATTAATTCTAGAGTTACTATGTCAGTTGATGATTATGATAATGAGTCAGAAAAGGAGAAAGGGAGTTTCAAGAGTTGATATTAATCTGTACATAATTGCAATACAATCAAACCATAGTCTCCTACTACTACTTGCTCCTTTAAAGAGTATAGTTTTTGTTCTTATTATTATTAACAAAATAAAAATAGGATAATTATATATTACTTTAGGTTGATAATATTTATCAATAAATATCCAATAAATAATGATTTATAGTGATTAATGCGATTTGAATACAATAATTGAATATATATCTAGTTAGTTTAAAACAATCAAATCAATATTTGTTTTATACCATTAGATTATGAACAACAATTTAATTATGAATTCTTATCGAAAAAGGATTTAAATGAGTATAGCATATTATAAGGCGTGTCTTCTGAAGTAAGAATTAATGATAGTCCACGTCATTTTATGGTACTTGATGCCATCGCTAGAGGAATACAAGATCCAAATAAAATTGCAAAAGTTCTCAAAATTAATAAGGAAGAAGTAGAATTAATAGTAAATGATCTTTTAACTCAAAGACTAATCATAAAAAAGGAGAATAGGGGTTTTTTTGGTAACAAAAAAATTAAGATTTCTATTACAGATACAGGAATTAGACTCCTGAATTCTAAAAAAGAGGAATTAGAACGCAAGTGGCATCAAGCTCAAAAGATGTATAACAATGGAAAAGGAAATAGAGCGCAATTGCAAACATATATGGAAACTAATAGATCATGGGTACCTTTAATGATATTTTCAGGAATAATAGATGTTTTATTCTTTATGACTATGATGTCTTTTTTGGGTATGGCATTAAATCCGATGGAACAATCGATGGCAGGTGAAAGTGGAGCAGAAGGTGCTGCTGCAGGAGGTGAATCAAGTACCGAAGAGACAAGCGGTAGCGGAGCAGATACTGGAGATACAGGAGATTTTGGAGGATTTGATGCAGGAGGATTTGGAGATTTTTGATTTCCAAAATTTATTTTGTTTTACAGGACGTACGTCAATAGCTAATTTAATTATAGCAATCTATAGTTATGGAAATTAGTTAATTTATTTTATAAATATATTTATAAATTAATTTTTAAGATCATCTATTGTCTTTCTTCTAACATCATAGGCAATTTTATTATCATCATCAGATGAAACTGTATTATTAATAGAATCTGCCTTAGTTGAAGAATCCCTAACTAAATTATACACATATTCTCTTAGTCTTTTAGTTCTATTTAATTTACCTTTTGCACAATATCTTGCAAGATAAGTTGATACAATACTTAATTTGATTGTCTCATTATATTTTTTTTTATAAATATTAACAATATCAGAAGAGGTAAATGTATTAAAATAAAAAGATTCCTCGACTATTTTCCAAATCTTTGAATCAACAGATAAAGTATTATTATTATTTTTTTCTTGTAATTGATTAGTTATTTCTCCAGAATTTGTTGATCGTACTAGATCCATGAGCTCAATAACTTGAAATATTTTTTCCTTTGAAAAATTACCTTCTAATGAGAGATTATACTTACTCCCTTCATCATCTTCCAATTCAATCTTTATTTTCTTCTTCGAGCTCAAAGTAAAAGATCTTTGTTTTGTAAGCCATTTAATGCTTTTAAATATAATAGTAAATAAAAATTAAGTAATTGCTAAACTTTGTTAATAGAATATTTCTACTAACTAAATAAACTTTAAAGTAAACATATTTAATAATCATTATTCAAATGATTTGACAGAGTATTTAATTTTGAGAATAACTAGTATTAGATTTGAAATTACACCTATTGCGTTTCCCCAAATAATTATAGCATCATCAATAATTATTCCGTAAATTACATAAAGAAATAATCCTACTGTTAGATAAAATATTAGCCAAAATGATACATCATCCATTTTTTTAGTTTTAAAACCTTTTATTATCTGGGGAATGCTACTATAGCGGGTTAAAACTGTAGCTGCAATACCTATAATGAAAGCTACCAAACTTGACGAATAAAAAAATGAAAATTCCATTATCATTGATAATCTTTAATAGAAGGTTATTTTATTGGTATTGTAAATTTAATTAACAGACTTAAATCAAAAAAGATTTTGTTTAAATTTAAAAGTAGGATTTATCTTGTATAAATTAGACATACTTATAATATCTCCTTATCAGACATTTGTATAGATCCAGTCATGATTGTTTGATATGTTTATAAATAAAGACAGCATGTAACATAGATTTAAAATCATTGTATATTAAAAAGTTATTCATATCTTGAAAATTCTTTATTTAATTCTTTCAAAAGTAATTTTTGTTTTTCTGTAAGATTATTAGGAATTTTGACCAATATCCTTACTAATTGATCTCCCTTGCCATATGTTCCATATCGTGGTAGTCCTTTTCCTTTAATCTTTAAAATGGTATTTGCTTGAGTTCCTCCAGGAATTTTTAATTTCTCATACCCATGTAAAGTTGGAACTTTAATTTCGGTTCCCAATACTAAACTAGGATAGTCAAGATTTAGGTTATATAATACATGACCATCTTCTAATCTCTCAAACAGATTATGAGGCAAAACATAAAGTCTAATTAATAGATCTCCAGGAGGCCCTTGCTCTGAATATTCACCTTCTCCAGTTAGTTGCAAAGTCATTCCATCTTCAACCCCTGATGGAATATTTATTTTTAATTTCTTATTTTGTTTTATTTTACCCGATCCTAGACAACTAGTACAAGGTTTATCAATCATTTGACCTTTACCATTACAAGTTTGACATGGCTCTAATGAAATAAAGGTGGAAAAACGATTTTGATTATAAACTCTACGAGTTTGACCCTGACCATTACAGGTATTGCATGTACGTGGTTTAGTTCCATGTGCAGCTCCTGTTCCACCGCAATCGTTACAACTTTCAAACTTTGGTAATTCGATCTCATCTTTTTTTCCTCTTACAACGTCTTCTAATGAGAGTTCCATATCATATAGAATGTCTCTACCTTTTCTTCTATTACCTCCTATGTTGAAACCAAATCCACTAAAGGGATTAGTAGATCCTTCGAATCCTCCTGCTCCTCTACCTCCACCAAACATTTGTTCAAAAATAGTTTTTGCAAAACCGCCAAAACCCATATCCCTAAAGATCTCTTCAAAGTTTGCTTCGGATCCTCTAAATACATCCTCTGACCCTACATGTCCATAAGTATCATATTTTTTTCTTTTTTCATCATCGGAAAGAACTGCATAAGCTTCAGAAATTTCTTTGAATTTTTCTTCTGCACCTGGCGATTTATTCCGATCAGGATGATATTTTAATGCTAGTTTTCTGTATGTATTTTTTATTTCATCTTTACTAGCATTCTTTTGTAGCTCTAAAATTTCATAATAATCTCGTTTGTTTGCCATAAATTATAATCCCGTAATGAATTAATATTAAATAAAAAATGGATTATTTTTATCTTTTGACATGTTAAGATCCAGGAGATGTAGTTTTATCTGTAGAATTACTATTAGATGATGTATCAGCAGGATTTGAATTGTCTCCTCTGTTAGTTTCACTTTGACTTTGATTTGTGAAATCCTCAGTAGTTGTTCCTTGTCCTCCTCCTCCTCCGCCGCCGCCGGCTGGATTTGCTGCTGCTCCAACTGTTCTATAAATTTCTGTACTTATTTCAGCGAGTAAATTCTTTGTTTCCTTAATTTTGTCATTGAGGTTTTCAATATTATTACTAGCAATAACATCTTTTAATTC
>JAATVK010000245.1 GCA_014523485.1 Nitrososphaerales archaeon TH5894 | reverse complement strand
GATCTACTCTTAGTGATTTAGGCGCTAAGAGAGGAATCGAAATTGTAGAGATTAAAAGAGAAAGAATCGACCAAGTCAGGAAGACACTACCTTTATTAAAGAATCGAAGGACTGATATTTATAAATTAATATCTTAAATTAATTTTGTAGGGCAATTAATATTTATACAAAAGTTTTTACTGTATCTCTTAGTTGGATAAAACACATTTAGTATTGGCCAATTGCATTCTTTGCAGATTTTACTCGTATTCTTAATTAAACCTTGTTGTGGAAGTGGGGCAGAAGCAGTACAACTATCGGAAAAGTAATCGGTGCATGAGATAAATCGTTTTTTGGTTTTTTTAGATCTTATAATTTGAAACTTTCCTTTTTTACAAACGGGACAAGCTCCTATCAATATCAAATTCTTGCTTCTAACCAGTTGATGTTCTATTGGAGATACAGATTCTATTTTTTGAATATAATGCATAGAATCAATTAGATCAGTAATTATACTATTTAGTATAAATATTCTATCTGTAATTCCTCTTTCAATATCTGATAAATAGTGTTCTAATGTCCTGGTCAAATTGGTAGAAATTATCTTTGGAAGATTTTTTTCCATAAAATCTATTAAATACATTCCAAGATCAGTTGAGTTGATTTTATTATTATTTATAGATACATAATTTCTTCGTATTAATAATTCTATAATATTTCCTCTGGTAGATTTTGTGCCCATTTCTTCTAATTCCATTTTTGATAATAAAGATGAATAATTGAAATAAATTGGAGGTTCAGTCAACTCTGAATCTTTACTAATATCTATATTGATCAATGTATCTCCTATTTGAAGGTCTGAGTATTCAACAGAGTTCTCAGTATAATTATAAAATGAACTATAAAATTCAATCCACCCTTTTAAGAGAATATTTTTTAATTCTTTATTAAATAAAAAATTATCATCTACTATAATATCAATTTTAGTTTTTTTAAAAATTGCAGGTTGACCAAATGTAGCAAAAAACCTTTTTACGATAAGATCATAAACTTTTATTTCTGAAGAATTTAGATTTACTGGTTTTATTCCAGTAGGATAAATAGCTGGATGAGCAGGATCATATTTTATACCATTATTTGGAGAAAGCTTATTCTGATTTAACAATATGGTAACATATTTTTTGTATGGATCTGAAATTTTTTCTAAATCATTTAATATTTTCCTATAGTTAATTGAAACTGGAAGAATTTGACTGTTAGTCCTTGGATAGGAAATCAATGCTTTTAAATAAAGATTTTCAGCAATCGAAAGAGTATAAACTGGAGAATATTTAAATAATCTAAATGATTCCTTTTGAAGGTCTCCTATGTTAAAGGGATGTAATGGTTTTACATATTCATTGGAAATATTGATATTATTTATAATACCATTTTTACCCCTACATTTATCTATAATATAATTTACTTGTTTTAATGTATTTATTCTTTTTTTTTCAAAGAAAAAAACAAAAACTTCATCATCTTTTCTAAAATGAGCTTTTATTCTCCAAAAAGGGATTGGTATAAAGTAATTTATTTGCAGATCTCTATCTACTATAAATTTCAGAGTAGGACTCTGAACCCTTCCAACAGTTAGATAAGAATATCTATTTTTTATTTTTATAGCACGTGAAACAGCCATAGAAAAATTTATTCCATAGATATAATCTAATAAGTGTCTAAACATACCAGCATAAGCCATATTTCTATTCGTTCTTTCTAATGTAATAAAAGATTTATTTATATCATCTGAAGTCAAAGTTGGCAATTTTGCTCTATGAGAATTACTATAAGCTTTTTCGCACACTAATTCTAATATATTATATCCAATTAATTCACCTTCTTGATCATAATCGCATGCATGGATAAAATTATCAGTATCCTTAGCAAATCGACGTATTAATTCTATAAGGTTTTTGGAATTTTTATTGTGAGATGTGAATTTCGGCGCCCAATATATATCAAAAATAGGAAAAATTTTATCTCTCTTATTAGGATCTTTTAGGCCATACAGATGCCCTTTAGAGGATAGAATTACATAACGTGCGTTATCTTTAGTAAGTACATCAAAGACTATGTTCCCTTTTATTTTTACTTTTTTAACCTGAGATGTTCCTAAAGCAATAGCAATTCTATTAGCAACATTTGGTTTTTCACAAATTACAAGAGAATATTTTTTATCTTTTGAATTGAACTTCAAATTATGGATTTTGATTTCTTTCATTCACTTTCTTATATTTAACTTTTATAATCAAAATATTGTTTCATGCAATAAAAGAAGGAGAACTTTTAAGATGATTAAGATAAAATACATAGCAGAAAAGATATAAACAATATTTAATCCAATCAAATTATGCGTATAACAGTTTCAGCAATAAAAGCAGATATAGGAGCAATTGGTGGACATACCAGGCCTAGCGATGAATTACTTGATGTTGTTAAAAAATATATTGAGAAAACGGGAACCAAATTTCTCATAGACCATTATATTGGATATAGCGGCGATGATATTCACATTATCATGACTCATAAGTTAGGAACAGATAATGAAAAAATTCATAAACTAGCATGGGATGCATTTAGTGAAGGAACTAAAACAGCTAAAAACCAAGGATTGTATGGAGCTGGACAAGATTTGTTAAAGGATTCTTTTTCTGGAAATGTTAGAGGTATGGGTCCTGGAGTTGCGGAAATAGAAATGGAAGAAAGACAAAGTGAAGTATTCTGTATTTTTGCTGCTGATAAGACAGAGCCTGGTGCATTTAATTTTCCATTTTGGAGAATGTTTGTAGATGCTGGAAGTAATACAGGACTATTAATAAATGAAAAATTGGCAGGTGGGGTTACTTTTAGGATCATGGATGTCATGACGGGTAATATTGCAGATTTAAAAATGTGGGAGGATAAACCAGAGTTAGAAGCTGCTTTGATGTTTCCTGGCAGATACGTTGTTCATTCAGTTTATTCCTCAGAAGGGGAGCAAATTCTTTCTGCATCAACTGATAGGTTACATAACATAGCTGGAACCTATGTTGGTAAGGATGATCCAATAGCAATAGTTAGAACACAAAAGAACTTTCCAGCAACAGAAGAAGTTGGTAGTGCTTTTAATAATCCTCATTATGTATCAGGTAATACAAGAGGTAGTCATCATTTGCCTTTAATGCCAGTCAAACTGAATTCACCAGCTAGCCTTAATTATTCAATACCAATTGTAGAATGTTTAGTATTTAGTATGCACGAAGGCAGACTAACTGGCCCTCTTGATGGATTTGGAACAGCCGATTGGGACTTACAGAGGACATGGGCATCTGAAAGAGCAATGATTATGAGGAATCAAGGATTTATTCATCCTGCAACTTTAGTACCTGATGAATTAGAATATAATAAAGGATATGAAGCAAGAATGGATAAATTGAATCAGAAATTTACATCAAGCATAAGCAATAAAGAAACACAAAAATTCTCTAAAAAAGGGAACAAAAAATAATTTTTAGTACAAAAGGAATAATAATTTGAAAGGAATTATTATAATAAACTGTAAGAATTACTTAGAAGTGGCTGGAGAGAAAATCTTACAACTCTCAGAAGTTGCAAGAGACATTTCACAGAGTAACCACGTACAAATAATGATAGCACCTCCACAAAATTCTTTATTTTACTTATCACAATGTGTTAAACTTCCTCTTATTTGTCAACATATAGATGACGAAAAAATAGGAGCTACTACTGGCTTTATTATTCCTGAATTAGCAAAATCTTATGGAGCAGTTGGTTCATTGATAAATCATAGCGAACACAGAATTGAACATACACATATACAAAAGCTTGTAGAACGATTGGGACAATTAAATATGACTTCAATAGTTTGTGCGGCAACATCCAAGGAAGTTGGGAAATTGGCTAGATTAAATCCAAATATGATTGCTATTGAGCCTCCAGAACTAATAGGAACTGGGAAAGCAGTTAGCAAAGTCAATCCATCGATAATTACTAAATCTGTTAAAGAAGCAGCCAAACATTCTGAAAACATAAAAGTAATTTGTGGAGCTGGAATAGTAGATAAGACCGATGTTAAAAGTGCAATAAATCTTGGATCAAAAGGGATACTTTTGGCAAGTGGATTAATAAAGGCAGATGCATGGCAAGATAAACTGATAGAACTTTGTGAAGGTTTTGAATAATAGTGATATCAGAATTTTATTAAAATGAATTCCAAAGTATAAAAATTTATGCTCCAACTCTTTTCATTTTTGAGCCGCAGCGAGGACATGATACTTGGTTATGCTTAGCTCCACAATTCATACAATAGTAGTTTACAGAACTGTTACCAAACATAGTAGCACTTGACAATCCTAGTTTCTTAAACTGTCGTTGCCTGATATAAAAGCTTAGAAGAAGGAAAACTCCAATTATAATGGGTAATGAGTAGGGGAATGGTACTATAAGAGATATAGCAATGCTAATAGCTAGAGATATGCCTAGCCATAGCGCTTGGTTTAATATGAAATTTTTATTATTAAAATCACTCATCATTTAATTTATAGCCGCATGTTATTTATAAATTATTTTGATAATAGAATTCAATACATGATTTTAGCAATCCACCACCTTTAAATATTCCTATTAACCATAAAAAAGATACATCGACCAAACCGAAGGGGAACAATTTCCTTGACCTAGGATATTGAGCAGATGTCCTAGGTCATATTATTTTAAAAATTAAATCGGTTCTTGTTATGTTATTTTTGTTGTGGTTTCTTTTCCCATATCAGGCTTGTGTATAGCATTTCTGGTACCAATTTTTTAAATGGAATTCCTGTACCCTCGTAGAATTTTGTAAACCACTCGTATAAATGAAGCCTAAGTGCCTGAATATAGACTAGTAATCCTTCTATCATCATTACACCTAGATTTCCTAGTATTGCTACTCCTATTCCAACTGCAAAGTTACCGGTGGATAAAAAGAATTCTACTCCATTATTGGCTGTACCCATTAAAGCTACATGTACAAGTAACATAATTCCAATTCTAGTATAACTAATTGTATTAGCAAATAATTCTACTAATCTAATCAACATAACTTCAATGACTGTCATAAATAATTCTTCATTTACATTTCCATGAACTTTCACTTTCCCAAGTTTAACGCCCAAAGGAACTGCAAGAATTTGTAGCACCATAGTTATCATAAGAATCAAGAACGAAATCTTTGTAACTATTTCTACAGTAACCCAATCACCCGCTATATTTGAAAAGAAGGGAGCAGGGTTTTGATTGGTATACATTTCAAGAACCTTGTAATTAGCACCTACTGCAGCTAACATGAGAGAAATAATTGCCAAATACATTATCAGGGTCGGAAGACGGTTAGTAAGTACTTCGTATTTCTTGCCTTGTTTGATTCCCTTGTATATGGAAAATGCAAAAGCACTTACTAGGTGTGTAATACCAATATTGATTGAAAAAGTAAGAATAGTCAGGACAGTCTCTTCTGTAAAGTCTGCTGCATTTAATATTCCTATGAATCCTAATGATCTCAGATATTCCCCACCTGGGAGTTCAACAATATGAAATCCGAAAGCCTCTCCTACTATCAACCCTGCGATTACTGCAGATATTCCTGATGCAAGAATCAACGTACCCCATTTTTTTAAATTTCCTGTTCCTCTAAGTCTAAATGTAGCACCAAGCAAAGCCAATAATGCACCTTGTCCTGCATCTCCAAACATCAATCCGTAAAAAATAGGAAATATTAATGCAATCATTGGAGTGGGATCTATCTCATTGGGTCTTGGTGGACCTTGGGTCAGTGTTATTGGTTCAAAAGATCTAAAATAACGACTATTGGCAAATAAAATTGGTTCTTGATTTTCTTTTGACTGTTCAGAATCATGTTCATGGTCCTTCTCTATTTGATGGAAATCATTAGGTTTTTTATGCTCGAATATCGTTATCCATTTTTCATGTAATTTCTTGAAATTATTAGCCATAACAGTTGGAATGTATCCTTGAATAACAGCAAAATTCTTTAATCCTGCAGGTTTTCTTAAAGTTTCTAAAATCTCTCGTATAACTTGGGATGATTCTCTCAAATACAGAATTTTTGAATTATTTTCTTTGCTTATCTTCAAAATATTAGAATCAATATCTTTTTTCTTTGTAGTTAATTCCTTTATTTTTGTAGATAAATGTTGAAAAGCTTCACTTGGATTTTGAGAAAAAGTATTAGGTATAACAATTTGTGATATGTCAAAACTACGTATTGTTTTTCCTATTCTATCAGAATCCTCATTTTTAGCGAAGATGAATAATGCAGAATGGGTATCATTTAATTTCAAGGCAAAAAGAGATATATCTGAAAGCGAACGTTGAATCTCTGGGAAATCTTTAGTTTTAATAATAAACATATTTTGATAAAATAACTTAATATCGTTAAGTCTGGATATATCGATCTTTAGATTGGATACTACACTTAGAGTATCTTTTAATGTTTTATATTCTTCAAGTTGCCTATTTAAAGAATCTCTTTCATTAATGATTTTTGAGGTTTCATTTACCAAAGTCTTTGAATCTTCCTCCAGTTTCAAGATTAACTGTTCAATTTCTGAAATTTGTAATTCTTTTTTATTCTTTGGTTTACCCTTCATAAGAGCATCCATTATTCCAATTTCTGTTTTAATCCCTAAATCACGTACAACTTCATCGATACTTTGAAAGAGTTTTTGTGAACGTAAATGTAGGTCATCTAGATTAGGATCAGAATATTCAGAATTAGCACTGATTGGATGAAACCATTCAAACTGTGCCAGCTGAGTAGCAACTTTTGATGATTCCATCCTAGGAAGAATTATAGTAACCTTAGCAAGCTGCGCTAAGCCCATTTCAAGAATTTGGATAACGATATCACTTAAAACCTTATCTATGATATTTACAATATAGCTGTTAAAAAATCATTTTAAAATACAAAAAATATCTATTAGAAAATTAAAAAACACAAAGAAGTTCTAATTCATCGTACTTTTCCTTTACAGCCAACAAGAAAAGGGTATTTTCATAAATCAGTAACCAATCTTTAACTCCAAGTACTGGTAATTTTCTTACTAACATCTTATTATCAATCATAGTACGTACATATGCAATCTTAGGAGTCTCAGTCAAGTTAAAAAGTGAATTCGATATATCTATTCCAGGGCCACCACCCTGAATATTTACTACTATTGTATCATTTTTTTTATTTTTTAACTTAGAAGTAACGTAACTTTGTCCTATTTCAAATCTTTCCAAATCCAGCATTGCTTTTAGGTAAGAATTTTTACTTTGAGGGATTTCAGAAGAGAGGGATTTAGAAATTTCATCATAAAAAAAAGTCATTAATTAAAGAATTAGGTGGTGTATTATTTGAATTTTAATCAAGTTCATATCACTTCTATTTTGGATGAAATATAAAAAATTAAATTTTTTATGGAATTTTGTTACTTTTTATTTTAAAACTTAAAATTTTTATAAATTTTCTTTCTTATAATCCCAAACAAAAAATTTGTTTGTTTAATAAAACATAACTTTAAAAAAAAGGTCCTTTCAATATTATTTGATACTAAATTGTCGGAGAAAAATGGAAATAGAGAAAAAACTAATTCTCAATTAGTACGAATTGAGGCTTTTATAAGAGAAGAAAAAGAAGATGACGTTTTAGCTGCATTAAATAAAATTGGAGTACCTGCAACCTTTTATGAATCAAAAGGAATAGGAAAAGGAGAAAAATATCAAATCAGATACGGTAGACGTGGAGATATCTCTACAATGCCCTATTCCAATAGAAGAACAGTAGAAACAATAGCTACTGAGGATAAAGTAGACGAAGTAGTGTCTGCAATAAAAGATTCTGCAAAAATTGATAAAACAGGTGGGGCTGGCGGAATAATAGCAATTTCAAAAGTAGATAAAATTATAAATATCTAATATTGTAACATTTCATTATTATTTTTATTTTGTTATAATACTAATATGATTATGTAAGTATATAAAGCATTTCTCAGGGCAACTAGTAAAATTTTATTTTAGATAATTGCTAATTCAATATCGCAATAATAATAAAAAAATACAAATATCAACTTTTAATCTCTATCCGTTTTTATTATTAAATAAATAAATTATTAAGAGAAGTATTTTGCTTTAAGAATAACTAAATGACAGTGATTAACCTGAGATTTTTGTATCTACCAATTCAACAAACTTATTGAATGAATCTTTAGGAATTACCGCTCCACATGCTTTATCATGTCCTCCTCCACTTCCACCCAAAGTTGATGCAATCTCATTCACAATTCTTCCTAAATGAACATTGCAATCTTTAGATCCTCTAATGGAAATAATAAAAGCGTCTTTTTCTTCTTTATATTTATAAACCATCGCAATTTTTTTTTCTGACATTCCCAGAACAAAATTTACTACTGTACTTGATGCCAAATCAAGATTATTTTGTACTAAAGCAAGATTATCTTTAGTTTTAATCTCATTAGAAATAGAACTAATAGCATTGGATATTTTTTTTGCATATTTCTCTGCCTCTATAAACCCACCTTCAATTTCATGAGGGAATTTCATCCCAGATAATACATTAACAATATTGTACAGATATTCCTCATTGTTTTGGTTAGAAGAAATCATGTAAGACAGTGCTGTTGATTCTAACATTAAAAATTGTCTGTCATATCGAGGTATTAGTGATGAAGCTATAGGCTTATTATCAAGATAATCAGTTAAGGCACCTGCAGCAGCAAAGAATGATGCATTCGAAGAAAGTTTTTTTTTATATTTTTTATAAACATGAACACTGGTACATTCTTGAGTAGAGTGTATTAGATCCACTCCTATTTTTTTTATTTCTTTCTTTGTTTCTTCTTCAAGGTCATGATGATCAATATAAGTTACCTTATATCCTAAAGTAACCATTTTAGATAATATAGAAATAAACGTGTACTGATTTTTTTTGTTTAATCCAAGATCACAAATAAATATTCTGTTATACCCTTTTGTAACGGGTAAGAGATTTTTTAGTAGTTTTTCAAGCTTATTTATAAGATTGGCATAATCGACTAACAATACAGATACTTTTTTTTTGAAAGCACAATTTACCAGTATAGCTGAAGATAGACCATCAACATCTTCTTTATGAGAAATACATATTGTAATAGTCATTTTAGCTATAATTCAATATCAAATATTATTTTCAATTTTATCAGTTTGGATTTTTTTCTTTCTAATTGTTAAAAGTGATGATAATAATATAGTTGCAGAAAAAAATCCTGAAATAGCGATCATGACCATAAAAGGATCCACAATTTGTTCAGTTGCCATATAGAATATCCAAAAATCATTATATATATATATTAAGATGGCAAATTATAATTAATCCGATTATTTTCTTACGTCATGATATTAAAACCTTTAAATATTATTATTCAAATCGAATAATATGTCAAATGATCAAAACAGATCTGTTCCAAAAATTGTAGCATTGGAAGTTTTGGAAAAAAATGGTGTAGATGTCCAAAGATTAATAGAATTAATCAGAAAAGGTGTAGGCGCGGAGTTTACAACATATTATTATTATACAATCTTAAGAATGCATTGTACAGGTTTAGAGGGTGAAGGAATTAAGGAAATAGTCGAGGATGCAAGAATAGAAGATAGAAATCACTTTGAAGCAATGACTCCTAGGTTATATGAATTAGGTGGGAGTCTCCCAAGAGATATTAGAGAATTTGCTGATCAGGCTGGCTGTCCAGATGCATATTTACCGGATAACTGGCAAGATATCAATTCAATATTAAAGGTATTGCTAGAGGCAGAACAATGTGCAATAAGATCATGGGGAGAGGTATGCGATATGACTGCAGGTAAGGATCCACGAACATATGATATAGCACAAAAAATAATGCAAGAAGAAGTTGAACACGAGGCATGGTTTATTGAGCTTTTGTCTAAAAGACCTTCTGGCCACTTTAGAAGAAAGTTTGTTGGACAATCCCCACATGTTAGTGAGCAAGGTAGTTTAATCCACTTGTAATTTCTTTAATTTTTTATATTTTTCATTTTTTATAGCATATAACCTTTACCGCAGAACTACAATACTTATTAGGCCACTTTTTTATAATTATTGAGAGAATGAGACGAAGAACAGCAGAGATGATTATGATAGGTTCAGGAATAGCAATAGCAGCAAGTGCAGGAGCTATGAATATTACTTATATGATTTATGGAGGATTAGCAATCTTAGGTTTAGGTGTGATTTCAATATTTTGGAGATAATTTTCATAAAAAAACAATAACAACAATGATGTATTATAAAGAAATGAAATAGGTGTTTCTATAAATTTGGATCCGGTTACAATTTTTGATAAAATAAAAGACGCACAATGCAATAACAAATCAATTACAGTATTGCATGATTTTTTTATTGACAGAATAATCAAAATTGAAAATATAGAGGAGTTTTTTGTACGTATAAAAGAAAAAACCAAGTATGGTGGTGGAAGCATCAGAGGAATAGCTACTACACAATTTGAAGGAGGAAATGCGGTGAATATTGCTTACTGTCTTGGAAAACTTGGATTTGATGTAGATCTATTTACTATAACTGATGATTCAAGTAACATGAATTTAAAATATTTTTTTGGTGATTTACCTAAAGTAAAATTGCACTTATCCTATGGAAAACCAGGATACACAACGTCATTAGAAATCCATAACTCTATAGACTTTAATGATTCTAATATAATGATTAGTGATGTAGGAGGGAATTCAGATTTTGGCCCAGAAAAACTAGGTCCTCACAATGATAAAGAAATATTAAATAATTCTGATGCCGTTATTCTTGTAAATTGGGCAAGCAACTGGAAAGGTAATGAACTTTTAAAATATGTATTTCAAAATTCACCTAAAGCATTACATTTTGTTGATCCTGCAGATATTCAAACCCGGAGTAATGAATTTTGCTCATTATTAAGAGATCCAAATAGTATGATAGATATTCTAAGTATTAATGAGAATGAATGTAATTCTTTACTCTTTGAATTAGAGCTCAAAAATTTTTCCTTATGTAACAAATATAGCCGAAAGAATATACAACTAGCTATTAAAGGGTTAGCAAAAAAATTAGGTATATTTATAGACCTGCACACCAGATATGGTTGTGCTTATTCTAATGGTGATGAGGTTTATTTTGCATATAACATAAAAAATATTGTTGTACGAAATTTAACTGGTGCTGGGGATTCCTGGGATGCTGCTGATATTATAGGACATCTTATTGAATTACCTCCACAAGAGAGATTATTTTTTTCTAATGCTTTTGCTTCATTCTATATATCTATAGAAAATAGACAATTAATTTCATTAGAAAAATTTTTTCAATATTACTATAATTTGTATAATAAATAAGACATCAAAAAAAATACAGCATAGACAAGATTTTACTACTTGATATTTTATTTAGTAGATCAATATTTAATAAAAGTAGATAAAATAAAATATATTATTTTGTTAGTGCCGTTTTTGTTACTAATTCTTCAATTTTTTTGTTTATGTCTAAAGTTACTTTAAGCAAGTCTGGTGTCCATCCTCTTTTTCTGATAAATGTAGACAAGGCTTTAGTATCTTTTGGCAAACATGCACCTTCAAACGGTCTACCTGCGATAGTTCCGTATTTACCTATACGTTTATCCAAGGATACACCCAAACTTACAGCTCTATCATCTATACCTATTTCCTTGCATAACATTCCTATTTCATTAAAGAATGATATTTTTAATGACAGGAAGCAATTAGAGGTATACTTTATCATCTCTGCAGCCTTAGGACTAGTAACAATAATTTTTTCAGTAAGGGGTTTGTACAATTCTTGTAATAATTTAGAACTATCTTCAACATCCTCTCCTATAATTACTCTATCAGGAATAAAAAAATCTTCATATGCACTTTCTTGGCGTAAAAATTCAGGATTATAACAAACATCATAATCTTTACCTCTATTTTTTTGACACTCGTGCTCCAAATAATCAATTACTATTTCATCCATAGTTCCTGGCAACATGGTACTTCTAAAAACTATCAAGTTATATTTATTAGATTGATTTAATGCCTCTGTAATTGAAAATAAAGCAGATCTAACTTGTGACAAATCTTGTTCATCATTCTCCCCAGTAGGTGTATTAACACAGACAAAGGTAATATCACTGTGCTCTAAAGCATCCTTAACAGTATGAGCAATCTCGAAGCCCTCTTTCTTTAGAGTTTCCATCCTTTTTTTAGAAATGTCATAGAAAAGAACATCGTGACCTAGCTTATGAAATCCTTTTCCCGTGGCAGAACCAACTACTCCGGATCCAATTATAGAAATTTTTACCATTACTGTACCACAAACCTCTTTTTATAAAAAAAAACCCAAATTAATATATAAGTACTACTATCTCTTTTTCACTACTATAGTTAGAAGGGATTATTTTAAATATTCTTCTATAAAATATTAATATGAATTTTAAATATAAAATTTATATCATACATGACTGTTACTACTCTTCTTTGAGTTTTTTAATAACAAGTTTTACGATCTATATATAAATTAGAATACACTAATAAAAAATAATTTAGATGTACAGATTAATGGATTCAAGAGCATCAGAGGAAGTTACGATTGCTTTAATTATTTCAGTATTATCTGTACTTCTCATTTTTTCTATAATTTACGTTTTTTCACCTGATTTTTTTAGTAAAATATCTTTATTAGAACCCATTCAGTCTCTAGTCTTAAAGCTTTCTGAATTTTTGGGATATGTGGCAATTAATTATTATCAATTCATATGGATATACATACCACTTGGAATTATAGGGCTTTGGAGATGGAGTGTATGGATCTTTAAAAAATCTACTTCATTCTTGTATAAACCTAAAGTCCCTTGTAGTGATACAACATATCACAAATACAGCATCATTACTCCAGTTTATAATGAAGATCCTAAAATTTTTGAACAGGCAATAAGATCGTGGATAAAAAATTCACCTAACGAGATAATCGGAGTAATAGACCAAAGTGATACCCGTTGTATTGAAATTTTCAATTCTATTGCAAAAGATTATTCATTTATGAAGATTATCATAGCAACAAAGCCTGGTAAAAGACCTGCACTTGCTGAAGGAATAAAAGAGGCAAAATATAAAATTGTTGCTCTTGTAGATAGCGACACAATATGGGCAGAAAATATTAGGAAATCAATACTTTCTCCTTTTGACGATCAGCTAATAGGAGGCGTTACGACAAAACAACATCCTATTGAACGAAAAACAATATGGCAGAAAATAACAGACATTTTTTGGGATATGAGGAATTATTATGACCTACCTGCTCAGACTGCAATGGGTCAGGCTCTTTCGTGTCTGTCAGGTAGAACTTCCCTATATAGAAAAGACATTATAATTGAAGATTTAGATAACTTTCTTAATGAAATAGTCTTAGGAAGGAAGAAAGAATCTGGAGAAGATAAATGTTTAACAAGAATTGTTCAAAGCAAAGGTTGGAAAACATACTATCAGAGCAATGCTGTAATATATTCATATGCAGCTCCTGATTTTAAGACTTTTTGGAGTCAACGATTGAGGTGGTCAAGAAATAGTCATAATTCTGATTTAGTAAGTTTGTGGAATGGATGGGCTTGGAAGCACCCATTTTTAGCGTTTTATATAATAGATAGATTTATTTCCATTTTTACATTATTTTTTGGTCCGATATTTTTTGGTATATCACTTTATTTGAATCACTATGTATTAGCTGTATCCATTCTACTTTTATGGATGATAGGACGAGGAATTAAAATTTTACCACATCTAAAGAGACATCCGGGGGATATTATACTTCTTCCAGTCTATGTAGTAATCAATTTTATGATTGCGATAATAAAATTATACGCCTTAGTAACAATCAGAGATCAGAAATGGATTAGATCCAAGAATAGGAAATCAGTTACCTCAACATTTAAAAAGATAAAGAATTTAATACTAACAACTGAAATAATAGGGTCATTAGTTTTTATAGTAATTTTCATAATACGTTAATTCTTTAAACCTATCTATCGGTATAGCTTTTATATTCAAATATAATTTTACTATAGATGGGTAGAGTAAACAAAGGTATTAACTGTAGCATAAAAGGATGTACCGAACAAGCAGAAAGATCTATGAGTGAGAGCAAAGGAAGGATGGCTAATGACTTGGATATTTCCTCAACTAGTAAAAGAATCTATTTATGTAGAAATCATTATAAAGAATGGAAAAAAGCTACAAAAGAAGACCGAGAAACAGAAAGAGCAAGATGGAAATAAAAAATTAGGCTAAGGTAAGATGGAAAA
>JAATVK010000244.1 GCA_014523485.1 Nitrososphaerales archaeon TH5894 | reverse complement strand
TGCGTTTATTACAATTGCATGCAGAGTTTATGGAGTATGAGCCTGTTGAAGAGGAACTTAATGATGCAGAAAAAAATATAGTAAAATCCAAAATAAGATTAGAAAGCTTAATAGTTGTTTTTGTGTCAGTAGAAAAAGGAGATAATAAAATAACTATAGAAAAAGCAATAGAAGAAATTAAAAGTTACTCAGAAAATTTAAAAGTTAATAGATTACTAATTTATCCTTATTCTCACTTAAGTTCTTATTTGGAATCTCCAAAAAATGCTTTTGAAATTATCAAAGAATTGGAAACAAAATCAAGGAAAATACTAACTGAGGTAAATAGAGCTCCATTTGGATGGACAAAGAGCTTCAATATAAAAGTAAAAGGTCATCCATTAGCGGAAAATTTTAAAGTAATTTCGAATATTCAATTCCCTTTTATTAAAGGTAAGGACGAGATATCTCGGAAAGATGATCTAAAACAACATCTGCATGATATGGAGCCTGTTTCTTCTGCTTTAAATTCAGAAGAAAAACAACAATCTCTATGGTTCATTCTGGATACAAATGGGGTATTAACACCATTAGAAAAATTTAAAATCGAAAAAAATAGTAATTTGAAAAAGTTTTTAGATTATGAAACCTCAAAAAGAAGAGCTGTTGATCAACAACCTCCTCATGTAGGTCTTATGAAGAAAATGGCTATTGCAGATTATGAACCAGCCTCTGATGCAGGTAATATGAGATACTATCCAAAGGGAAAATTAATGAAATCATTGATAGAACAATTTGTAACCAGAAACGTTCTTGAATATGGCGGAATAGAAGTTGAAACTCCCATAATGTATGATACAAAACATCCATCTATGGAAAGTTATTTTAATCGTTTTCCTGCCAGACAATATAATATAGTATCAGATAACAAACAATTATTTTTACGGTTCGCAGCATGTTTTGGTCAGTTTTTAATGGCTAAGGATTTTCATATTACATATAAAAATCTCCCATTGAAACTTTATGAGTTAACAAGATATAGTTTCCGTAGAGAAAAAAGTGGAGAACTTGTAGGGCTAAGAAGATTAAGAGCATTTAGTATGCCTGACTGTCATGCATTTTGTAAAGATATAGAACAGGCAAAAGACGAATGTTTAAAACGTTTTGATCTCTCTCTAAATGTATTAAACGGATTTGATATAAAAATTGACGATATAGAAATGGCAATAAGATTTACTGAAACATTTTACAATGAAAACAAAGAATTTGTTGCTGAGATTTCTCGAAAATTTGGAAAACCTATATTAGTTGAAATGTGGAAAGATAGATTTTTTTATTTTATTTTTAAATGGGAATTTAATTATGTTGATAGCCTAGGAAAAGCAGCAGCTTTATCAACAGACCAAATTGATGTAGAAAATGGAAAAAGATACAAAATTGAATATATAGATGAACAAGGAAAAAGAAAAAATCCAATAATATTACATAATTCACCTAGCGGAGCTATAGAAAGAATTATTTATACCCTATTAGAAAAAGCTGCTAAAATTAAACAACAAGGTGAAAGACCTCAATTTCCCATTTGGTTATCCCATACACAAGTTAGAATTATACCTATTAAGAATGAACATTTGCTATTTGCAGAAAATGTAGAGAATATTCTTTCCCAAAGTCACATAAGAACAGATATAGATGACAGACAAGAATCTCTTAGTAAAAGAATAAGGGAAGCAGAAACAGAATGGATTCCATACATAATCGTTATTGGAGATAAGGAAGCTAAATCTACAATTTTGGTAATACGTGATCGTAAAACAGGTAAACAAATTGAATCTAACATAGAAGAATTAATAGAATCTGTAAGAAATGAAATAAGAGATAAACCATTTATGCCATTAAATTTACCCAAATATCTTTCGAAAAGACCACAAATAATGGTTTAATAAACGAATCATATCCTTTCAAATTTTATTATTAACTTATCAAATATACATTAAGTTTATTGAATTCTGAACTTCATCCTATGTTGTTCTATTCACATTTCGTAAATTATATTACTAGTTTATGTTAACGTTGTAGTATTAGAAGAGGTATTTTGCGTGTCTTCATAAATTGTCTGGTATGCAGTTTTTACTATATTAAAATAGGGTGTAGTATCTATCTTTCCGTTGGTTATATTAATCAAATTAAAGTTTTGCACTTGATGAGAATCTACTCTCCATTGCCAAAACGCAGATCCCCATACATCAAGATCCTTAAACACAGATACTAATTTATTGGCTTCACTCTGGTTAATACTACTAAATGTTTCATTAATAAATGTGATAATTTCTCCTTCTTCATCAATAATCTTATCTCTCTGAACATTATTCCATTCTCCTACGTATAGTGGAACGTTTGCCAGTTCCGCAGCTTGAACAAAATTACTCAACCTTGATTCTTGATACTCATTTTCTTGTGGGACTCCGTATACGCTTATTTTAAATACTAGATTACTAATATTTTTTGGTGCCATTTTTGCTAGATTAATTGGATTTAATTCAATAGGGCTTTGTAAAGATACAGGAATATTCATACTATAGGCAATAGTTTTATCGGTATATTTTCTAAGAAAATCCGCCATAAATGTATTATATTTTCCTATTTTTTCCCATTGGTTCTTATCATGGACCTGTGGCTCACTCAAAATTTCATAGCCCACAGTACTTGTATGGTTATCAACCGTTTCTAGAACTTTGTTGAAGAATTCTGTTTGTAAAGCCCAGCCATCATTAGCATCTTTATCTCGAACATTTCTATCCCACCAATTTGTCCACCATACTTTAGCTGTCGGGTATTTTGTCCCACCACCACTTCCATAAAAAAATGCAAAATCGGCTTCGAATAATGAAAAGGGAAAACCAGTACCTCGTTGAGGATTTAGATAAGACGATGTATGAAATTGATGGTTATCATATAGAACTTTAATATTATATTGATCAGCAGCATTTGCAACAGTCTTTAATTCTTCAATGAACTCTGTAGGATTTTTTACAAAAGATTCCCAGAAAATTAAGAATCGAACGTGATTTAATCCATTAGATGAAAGAATTTTAAAACTCTCTTCAAAATAATTCTTTGGAAGATCATAATTTGTATCTCGAGCTTGAGAAGTTCTCGTATAAAAGCCATGCATATCAACACCATTATACGGTGGACCGCTATTGGTATTTCCCTGATCGGCGCCACCATATATCTGTTGTAAAGATAAAGAATAAAAAACAAGATGAGAGACTAGCAAAGTAAAGAAGAATATGATAAGATATTTAACAATATCATCTTTTGCTACACCATGTAATTCCATAAACCAATATAACTTGATTATTTTTATATAAATGTGTGTCTCTCCAAATTTTACAAGTATGTTATTTAAAAAAAAGTAATCACTATATCATTGTCGTCATTTATATAGCATATTAATTTAACATAGTAACGCAAGTGTCGAGTATTAGAAATATTATAATTTTAGGTATTGTTGTGTCTCCATCTTTGTTAATTTTAATTTTAGCTAATAATATAGAATTTTCATTTGCAGGTAATAATCAAAGTCCATTAACTAATAATTCTGAATTTGAAAATACGGTTATGAATAGTAATCCTCTAAAGGATGATGATATTTGTTTGAGATATGAAAACATTACAAAAACTATCATAGTTTGTAATGGCACAGTAGATATTCTTACTATTAATGATTTTTTTAATAATAATTCTGATATTCTAGAAAGGACAGGAGAAAAAGAATGGGTATTGAAGTCTAATATTTTGATACTCGAAAACGGAACATTAAATATTAGTGGTATAAATACTCGTCTACTTAAAATAGATTCCGATTCTTCACATAATATTGCATATTCTATAATTTCAAGGGGGAATTTAATTATAGATAATACAAATATAACCTCATGGAATTCAACAAGTAATGAGGTTCCTCAATTAATCACTCCTGAAACTCCCCGAGCTTATGTATGGACATTCTGGAATTCGGCAGGACAAACTAATATCACGAATTCATTTTTTGAAAATCTGGGTTATAAAGGACATTCAGGCACTACAGGAATAACATTTTTTTCTGGTGATGGTAGTGTAATTCAAAACAATACGATAATTAATAATTATTTTGGTGTACGTATCGCAAATGAAGTTTCTAATGTTACTATAAAGAATAACAATATTTTAAGGAGTCAATTTGATGGTATTAATTTGGACTCAAATACAAACAATATTGATATACTAGAAAATAGAATTTACGAAAATAATTTACATGCCATAGTGTGTAAAAAAAATTGTAATAATATAAAAATAATGAATAACATCTTAGAAAATAATATAGGTATTGGAATTCTACTTGAAAGGAATTCTAGTATAAATTATGTTGAATCAAACAATATAATATCCAACACAATGGGAATGATGGTTTCTGAATCATCGGAAAATGATATAATAATGAATAACTTTGTAGGAAATGGTAATGGAATTTTCCTGAAAAATACAAAGAACAATCTAATTAATTCAAATAATATAAGCAACAGCAATAACTATGGGATAAACATATACAATAATTCTACTAATAATATAATTAAATTTAATAATATAAAAAAGTCCATGAATAGTGGAGTAAATATTGCAGATTATGGAACAAATAACAATAAATTGGTAAATAACAATATTGTTGAAGGCCCTAACTTTGGCTTAAGACTTGATAGAACATCTAATAATATATTAGAAGATAATGTAATAGAAAATAATGAAAATGACGATTTCTTTATAAGACAATCCAAAGATAACAAGATATTAAATTCTTATTTTAATTATACTGCATTCTTGCTAAATGATAAAAAAAGTAACATGATAATAACCGATACATTGAATAAGATTATTGATGGAAATAATATTACTAATACAGTCTACAAACAAAATAACACAATAATACTTACTCCTAATAATAATTTTACAAAATTAAATACTATTGATCTGTCGGTAAAACCAGAATCATCCTATGTAAATATCACCAGAGTAAACTATGATTTAGAAAAAAATAAAGAGTATAAAAGGATTGATTTAGTATATCCCGAATTAGGAATTGATACAAAATTTATTTTAGGAGGATTTAATCCAGGAAGCCAAGTATTGGTAAAGGTGAACAAAGAGATAAAAGATCTGATAACTATCGGTAATAACAACAGTACGACAGAATTTAATTTAAAAAATGATCAATTATCATATAGACTGGAATTTGAATTAACTACTACACCAATATTAATTACTATCATAATATTATCTATTTTAATTTTAATTTCTATCAGTATTTTTCTGATCGTTAGAAGAAAAAGAAGAAATAGAGAAATAAACAAAAAACCACAAACGAAAATTTAAGTAAAAAATGATCAGATGAAAAAAACAACATTAAATTTCGTTATAGAATTTCTTACGGATGTAATATCATAATTTTATCATAAAAATTAATAATAACAGCCTAAAAGCTGCATTAACCAACTAAAAGAGATAAATTATTGATTATTATCTGACCTTAGTATACTATCTAATCAAAAGGTATGTGATTCATTAAAATATCGTAATACTGTCCTTATTTGATAAATGTTTATTATGGTATTTTATAAAAAAATTTATGAGAATCATTTATTTTTATAAATAATTTATAAAAACTTAAGTATTATAAATGTAAAAAAAATTATATGAGAGAAAGCGAGAATGAGAAAAGGATCCAAAAACCGAGGATTTATGATGATGAGACCTTGGAAAAAATGAAAAAATATTACAATATTGAAGATTCTACAGAATTAATAAGATTTATCAGATCTAATGGGCTACATAATGAAGAACATTATGATAATAATTAATAAATAATATAGAGCCATTCAAAAACTTCAATTTCCTAGCTACCACGATAATTAATATTAGAGAGAAGAGGAAAGATTTTGTTCCGTACAAATTGCAAATTCGGCATGAGCACATTCAGCTGTTTTACAAAGGGTACAGACTGGAACACCATTATCAAACTTTACCTCAATATCAATATTCTGGAAATAGTCGTGTATAAGTATTCTATTATCTTTTTCAAATATTTTTAGGGTCAATTGAATATAACTATTTTTTTCACTATTTCCCTCCTCAGCTGATAACCAATGAGTAAAACATTCTATACCTTCTTCCAAAATATTATTTTTAACTTCAATAATATTATTATCATTATTATTGGGTTTAGATCTGTCCATTAAATTAGTATCCTTTTTTCCCTCTATTCAAAGATATGATAATCATAATTTGAAAAATTACATAGTAGTAATTATATTTAAATATTGTCAAATGTCCATTATGTTACTTTCCTTTGCAAAGTTTCTAACAGAAGAGTAAAAAGTATAATTGAAAAATAAAAGCTGAGTTTAAAGTAACAACAATATATGATTAGTTAGAATCTCAAGCATCTCTGTCTTTAAAAACCTTATAAATTTTGCCATTCTTTGTATTTGCAGCCAAAACATAAACATCTCCATCTGTAGGATCTATCTTGATATCGGTAATTATGTCAAAACCAGTTCCAAAAATCGCCGATTTTAATTCATCAGGTTTATTTACCACTTTATCAGACAAAAATCCTTCTAATTGTAACCCTGTTCTAGTTTGATTAAGGTCAAAATGTAGGAGGGTTCCATTTTTTACGCTACCTACTAACACATCATCCATATATTCATCTCCTAACGTTGAAGAATGAATAAATGCAATGGTTGTTGGGGCCATAGTATCATTCCAAGTTAATACAGGGTCATAATATTTACCAGTACCATTGAAAGTCACTAATTTGCCTTTGTCAAACTCCTTATCAGAAAATTCATTATACATAGACGATAATCCTAACACCTGTCTCCATCCACTATTAAATCCAGGCTTAATGATATTAATTTCATCACCATAATGAGATCCATTTTCAGTATCCCATAAAAATCCTGTAATATTATCAAAACCAATACCAAAACTATTTCTTACACCATATCCATAATATTTGTCTAAAAGTCCTCCATCTCCTAAGGTAAATCCATCCTTAACCGTTTCTCCATCAGGTGTTATGCGTAGTACTCCACCTCTACCATCAGGTAGAGGCGTACCCTCTAGATTTGAAGCAATCGTATCACCAGTTGGATCTTTTAATCTGTTCAAGTCCCCCATAATAATATATAAATTATTATCAGGACCAATTTTCATAACTCCTCCATTATGTGATGGACCTGGTAAATAAGGTAAATCAAGTAGAAGGACAGGATTGATTAGAGTGCCATTCACAAAATCAAATCGGTATACATGATTTCCTAAAATTTCCCCATCATCTTTGTTCTCTGTTTCAGTTACAAAAAGAAAAACAAATTTATCATTGGAACCATAATTACTAGCATGTTTAGTTTTAGATATATCTAATACAGCTATACCCAATAACCCTCTTTCACTCTTTGTTGCTACATTTAAATCTAAAAGGTCACCAACGATCTCTCCGTTAGTTACTCGTTTCACTTTACCGGTATTTTTTTCTATGACTAAAAGATCATCATTTCCGATAAACTCCATTCCAGAAGGAAACTTCAATTTATCAATAATTAATTCTGTTTTCAAGTCAGTGTCTTTTAGTATTGGTATCGAAGGCTCTTTTTTTGATTTTTTTGATGACTGAGCATCTACTTCACCAATGTTATCTATATAAATGAAACTGGCACACATTACAACAATAATAATTATTATAACGCTGATCGTTGTAGAGTAATGATTATTATACATGCATTAAGTCATTGGAATACATCATATTTGAATCTATACTAATAAAAAATCATAAAATAACTATCTCTTAATTATTATAAAAAAACTAAAAAGTGGTCATGATATTTATTTATTTCCTTCTTCTAATTTATCTTTATACTCCTAATGATGGACAAATATATATTATTTAGATAGTCTAGTAGTTTGCTCTTATATCAAGTTGTTTTAATATAGGAGATTGTTTCAAATTTGTATATGGATAAATATTATTTTTGTATTTTGGTAAAGGATTATCGGGTTTAACACTTTCTACTAGATGAGTCTGATTGAATAAGTTTTTATGGAAAGTACCTCTCTTACTTTCTTCTTTAATTATCTTTTTATAACCTGAATCATCAATTACTATGAAATATGGAGTATCTAAAGGTCTTGTAGAATAGTAACTTCTATCTTGATAGGAAAGATCAAAAACATGTCTAGGCATCCATATGTAAAGAGGGTTTCCTATCATAGTCACATTATCATTTCTTTGTTGTAAATGTTGTATCAATACAGCATGTGTTTTAAATATTACAGAATTAGAATCAATAGTAATTAATGAAAAAACCGAAATTAATCCAACAATAGCAATAACCGATACCACGGCATATGGCATAGTATTTCTAATTTTAGATATAGGTATTAGGTTGGATAAATCTACAATTAACTTTGCTCCAGCAATAGAAAATACTGGTAATAAAGGAACTACGTGGAATGAAGATACAAAATCAATCCAATATAAGAACAAAAGAAACGGTATACTAAATAACAATATGAAGAAATCTCTTCTGATCGCAGCATAAAGAATCCCTGCCATGCCCAATGAAAATGTTAAGGGATCATTTTGAAGGAAAGTAGCTAGAGAATTAATTAGAGGTTTACTTTCTCTTTGAGTTTGATGTATTACATCTTCCATCCAAGTGTCAAAATCCCCCATAGAATAAGCGTGTGCAGGCCATGCCATAGGTATTAAAATAACAGGTAAAAGCCAAAGTCCAATACTTTTTAATTTATTGTTACCACTATTTGTCATTACAATATATCCAACTAACGGCATCATAACAAAAATTGGAATCTTTGTAAATATCGCTAGACCAAGAAAAACACCAGATAATAAAATTAAAGATATATTTCGTATTCCTAACTTATTATTTTGTTCTTGATCTGGGTTACTTTTTATATAAAGGGCTAATAATATAGAAGTCAATAGCAGAGGAAGTTGTATAGACTCTAAAAATATTCTTCTTAATAACCACCCATATGGTATGACTGCAAATATAATAGATGCTAAAAGTGCCACTTTAAGCCCATATCTTTTTTCTGTAATTTTGTATATTAGCAATGTATCTAATACAGCAAATAAACCCATAATGAGTCTTGGAATTAAATAAAGTGATTCTACTGAATCGGCATCTGGAGCTGGATTTACTATATCAGGATAGCCAATCATTCCCAGGATACCAGCCAGTAGTATTTGTCCAAAATATGGAGCAAAATATCTATCTTGTGGTTGGAGACCTTCTCCTTCCAGTGTAGACATAGCTTTACGCATATAGTGACCCTCATCGACATGTAGGCTAGGAAA
Organism: Nitrososphaerales archaeon TH5894; assembly: GCA_014523485.1. Taxonomy (GTDB): domain Archaea; phylum Thermoproteota; class Nitrososphaeria; order Nitrososphaerales; family Nitrososphaeraceae; genus TH1177. The sequence goes on along the minus strand of JAATVK010000244.1, from coordinate 2,541 downwards.
ACCTGTTATATTCCATAGACTTGTAAAAGAACTTAAAACTAGAGGTATGAAAATTAAAAGTATTTTTTTATTCCCAAGATTGCTACTTTTAGTCATTTGATTCAAAATTAATCACCCAGTATATTACAAAGATTTAACTAGAAGGGATTTTTGGATTCTAATAATTATCTTTGTATTCATAATGCAAGAAGCAACAAATTTATTTCTTTTGGTGATTTCGTCCATATCTATATAACTGCCATACAGAGCCTATATAGTCAAAAATAACACTAAAGCCCATTTTGCTTTTACCTGATTTTCTGTCCATGAAAGTATATGGTATCTCAAATATTGGAATATCTTTAGATTTTACAATTATTTCTAGTAGGATCTTATAACCCTTTGTATCAATCTTTAGGTTTTCGATAATATGTCTAGGTACGGCAAAAAATCCCGACATTGGATCTGTAACATTATTTACATTGAGACCAAATTTCGCAATAACGGCTGCAGCTTTACTTATCAGTCGTCTTTTAAATGGCCATCCAACTATAGATCCATTCTTTGTATAACGAGATGCTATAACTATAGAATTAGAATTGCCTACAGATTTCTCTATAATTTTTGGTATCATTTCAGGAGGATGAGAAAAATCTGCATCCATAACCAGTACATAATCACCTTGGGATGATTTGACTCCATCTAATATGGCTGGGATTAAACCATTTTTGATTTTTCTATTAATAATTTTAAGTGAATATAACTTTTCTTTAAAGTTTACATTTCCTCTTTTAGATTCAACATCGTAATCTATGTAATTTTGTACGATATTACTAGTACCATCTGGAGAATTATCATCTACTATTATAATTTCTGTAAAAACATTGTGAGTTAAATTTTCTTTAATTTTATCTAATAATGATATAATATTTTCTGCTTCGTTATATGTAGGAATTATTATTGAAATTGTATACATATTTTTAGTTTCAAATATTTCGTGATGATTGGTTTGCACTTGTTTTTGATAGGAAACATCTGCATATTAAAATTATCGTGAGTTATATTTATAACATTTTTTAATATTCTTTTTAGTAATAAATTTCTTATACCTTTATACTATATTTAATTACTATTAAAATATAGTTCATAATATTCTTAATATACACAAATATAATGTTATAATAAATATACGATACTAAAACCATTTCAAAATCTCAAAAGATATAATAATTGAACATTCTTATATAAGATAAAGGAATAGTGTTTAAATCTCTTTTAAAAATAGTAATTTTGTATATTTGTATTACTATAATATTCATGATATCATTAAGGTTAAGTCAGAGATAAATTTACAAGAGTTAGAATATTTTTCGTCAAAAGAGTTTAGTGATCCTGACATCACACTACTGATAAGATCTTTTTCCAAAGATTCCGATATGTCCAAATTTCGTGCTACTAGGAAATTAATGACAGATAACTTTGAATCTGGAGGTTCACAATATACTATCAAATATACAGAACATTTTGGTTCTTCAGGAGCTCAATTCCAAATAAAATTTAATGGAAGCAAAATAGAGGTATCCATTAATGAATTAATATCAAGATCCAAACATGTTACATATGTGAATTTAGTAGAACCTATTCTCAGATTTCTCTTTCTTTCTAAAGAATACATTCTTTTACATTCTGCGTGTATGTCCTCTCCAACTGGTCAAGGATTTTTCCTTTCAGCGCCTCCAGATACTGGCAAGACAACAACTGTAATAAAATGTGTTAAACATGGATTTTATTTTTTGTCTGATGATATGACTATAATCAATCTGCCAAACACTGCAGTATGCTTTCCAAAATCAATGACAATTAGTGCACATACATATAGAACAGCGGTTGAGGCACAATCATCATCTCATAATAGTGATAATGATACAAATAATAAAAAAGGAATGAGAATTAGAAGTTTGATTCACTCAAAAACTGGCAGGAGTTTGATGCATAAATTGGCAGATCATAATGTACCGATCTTTACGATTAATACAATTGGACAGTCAAGAATAAAACCTCCTAAGTATCACATTAGCGACATTATAAAAGATGCAAAAATTAAAGATAAGACAACAATAAATTCTCTTTTCTTCTTGGAAAAAGGTAGTGCAGGGGAAAAAGAAGAAAAAATGATCAGGATTTCGGTAGATGATGCATTAAAAAGAGCTATAGAAAATAGTGATGACGCATTTCTATTTCCCCCTTATAGTGATTTAATAAAATATTTACGAATTGAGGGTAAAACAGCATATGATCTTTTAGAGGCGGAGAAAAAAATGATGGAGGAATTATTATCTAGTATTGACTGTTATATACTAAAAAGTAGTGGAAGAAAATGGTCTGATATGATACTTGATAAATTCTCTACATGATTACAGATTCGTTAATCTTTTTAGAAATACTAAAAATAACAATGCGTTATTTTAACACTCAATAAATTTGAGTTACCTTTTTTCCATCTTATCGTAGTTAACCGAAATATGCATCTATTATTAAAAAGAGAAAGATAGAACGGAAAAT
>JAATVK010000243.1 GCA_014523485.1 Nitrososphaerales archaeon TH5894 | reverse complement strand
TATTCCATATCCATTCCAGGCATGCCGCCCATGCCGCCCATGCCGCCCATGCCACCGGGCATACCGCCTCCAGGTGGGCCTCCTTTTGATTTGCTTGATGCAATAACATCATCAATTCGTAAAAGCATACAGGCTGCTTCAGTAGCAGATTTGATTATTTGTTCTTTAATTACAACAGGTTCTAATATATTTTGTTTAAACATATCTGCGACGGTTGTACTTCTTACATTAACACCAGTCCATTTCAGTCCTTTGTTTTGTTTTGCTCTTAACTCTGCCATTGTGTCGATTGGATCCATACCAGCATTAGTAGCAAGAGATATTGGAATAGTTTCTAATGCCTCTGCAAATTTAATTACCGCTAATTGTTCCCTACCTTCTAAACTGCTAGACCAATTTCGTATATATGTGGCTATGTAAGCTTCTGGTGCTCCTCCACCTGCCACTATAAATGGTTTTTCCAAAACATCTTTCATAACCATCAGTGCATCATGAAGAGAACGGTCGGCTTCATCTACCACTCTTTGAGATCCACCTCTAACTAGAATAGTGACTGCCTTTGGATTTTTACATCCTTCTATGAAAACCCATTTATCAGTTTCAACTTTTCGTTCTTCAACTAGGTCTGCTGAACCAAGGTCTTTTGAAGAAAGATCATCAAGATTATTTACAAGTCTTGCACCTGTGGCTTTAGTTAGTTTTAGCATATCACTTTCTTTAACACGTCTAACTGCAAGTATACCCTCTTTAGCAAGATAGTGTTGTGCGAGATCATCTATTCCTTTTTGACATAGTAAAACATTCGAGCCTGAACTTTTAACTTTTTCTACCATAGCTCTTAGCATATTATTTTCCTCTTCAAGGAACATTTGCATTTGCTGAGGATCACTAATACGAATTTCTGCACTCATTTCAGTTTTTTCTATTTCTAATGGAGAATTAATCAATGCTATTTTCGCTTTTTCAATTCTTTTAGGCATACCACTATGAACAACTTCTTTATCAAGAACTATACCTTTAATAAGGGAAGTATCCTGCATAGAACCTCCTGCTTTTTTTTCTACTTTGATGTTATCAAGATCGATTTTGAGAGTTTTTGTTTTTTCATTCAATTCAGCTATCAGTTGTGTAGCGTCTACTACTATTTTACTTAACACAGGACTATCTTCTGAAACTAACTTTGAATACATGCTAGTATTTGCAATTTTTGCTAAAAGATCCCTATCGTCAGTTTTTACTTTAATAGCAATTTTATCCAATGTTTTAAGAGCTTCAATGGAAGCAGCAGTATAACCATCAACAATAACTGATGGATGAACATTTTTGTCAATTAATTCTTCTGCTTTTTCTAATAATGAGCCAGTAAAAATCACTGAAGATGTGGTACCATCGCCTACTTCATTATCTACTGATTTGGCTACTTCTACGACCATTTTTGCTGCTGGATGTTGGACATCTATTTCTTTTAGGATAGTAGCTCCATCATTTGTTATGGTAACATCTCCTAGAGAATCAACTAACATCTTATCCATCCCTCGTGGACCTAAACTAGATTTCACAACTTCAGCAACCAATTTAGCGGCAGTAAGATTATTTTTTTGTGCCTCTCTCCCTTTATTTTCACGTGTTCCCTCTCTTAAAATTACTACTGGCATTCCGCCAGCACTTGTTTGAATTTGGCCCATACTCATATTCATTCACCTAATATAATAAACACATTTCAAAACCCTATTTTTATAGTTTTACACGATTAATTAGTTAATATCATTATTTACATCTAATTTTCTTTTTTTTTCCTCAAATTTGGATTTAAACTTATCTACATTAATAATAAAACGTTCATGTTTTCCTTCTCCGATTTTTTCAATATCATCAAATGCCTCTACGTTAAACAGTACTCTTCTATTATTAACAGATTCTATTATTGCTTTCAACCTAATTTTTGAACCTACAGGAGTTATAGCAATATGTTTAATATCAACAATGGTTCCAACTGAATCCCATTCCTTCTCTTTTAAAACAAAATCCTTTAAAAGCAGTCTACAGGTTTCTTCCATTTCAGAAATCATTGAAGGAGTAGAAAGCACATTTTCTCCTTTCCATAAAAAACTGGTAGTCTGGTTTGAATTAGTTGTTACAACTCTCTCTTTTGTAGCACCAATTTTTACATCAAATTCCAATTACTATCAAAACATAAAACATGATTGAATTTATTAAACTAATTGATAGAATAATGATAATTTGGAAACCAATATAGAAAATTGTAAAGAAATCAAAATGAAAAACGAATGATAGTAGAATTGTTCAATTAGAGAATCCATAATTGATCCATTTTTTATCAACTAAATTCTTGGTATCATAGTCAACTTCTACTGGTTTTTGAATTTCTCGCAAAAATCCTTCCTCGGCAGTTTTAGTAGTTGCGTCTATTCCCATTTTTGAACCAAGATTTAAAATTGGAGATGCAGGATCAAGGGTATCAGTAGGAGTATTATCAATTATAATTATATCTCTTTTAGGATCAGATTTTGTAGTAATTGCCCAGATTACTTCATTAATATCATGTACATTAATATCATGATCAACAACAACAAAAATTTTTGTTAATGATAATTGACCCATCCCCCATAATCCCATCATTACTTTTTTCGCCTGTCCAGGATATCGTTTTTTGATAGATATTATAGCCAGTCCTTGGAACCAACCTGAGGCAGGCATAGAAAAATCAATGACCTCAGGTTGAAACATTTGAATAAGAGGAAGAAATGATTGTTCAATAACTTTTCCGATGTATGCATCTTCCAAAATTGGTTTCCCGACAACGGTTGTCAGATAAATTGGATTTTTTCTTCTCATCAGACATGTCAAATTGAATGTTGGATATGGTTCAGGAGGTGTATAAAATCCAGTGTGATCCCCAAATGGTCCTTCTAGTCTCATTTCATTAGGGTCAACCCATCCTTCTAAAACAATCTCTGAATTAACAGGAATTTCTAAATCCACTGTTTTGCATTTTACTAATTTTACTCCCCTTTTTCTAACGATTCCAGAAAAGAAAAATTTATCCATTCCTTCAGGAACAGGAGCTATTCCACTAAAAATAGTTGAGGGATCCGTTCCGATTACTATTGCTGTTTCAATAGGTTTGTTATACTCCTTCATTATTTCATAGTGTTGAGCTCCTCGTTTATGTGTCTGCCAATGCATTATAGCTTTTTGGTCATTTACGATTTGAATTCTATAAACACCGATATTTCTAATTCCAGTTTCTGGATGTTTGGTAATAGTTAATCCAAAGGTAATAAATTTCCCTGCATCATTGGGAAACGATTTTAGAATTGGTAGTGAGTTAAGATTAGCCTTTTCGGTTTCAATTATTTCTGTTACAGCACCAGATTCAACATTCTTTGGAGCATAGTCTCCTAATTCAGATAATCTAGGAAGCATCTTTAATTTATCAAACAAGTTAGAAGGTATTTTCAATTTTGTTAAATCTGTAATTCTTTTACCAATTTCTCTAAAATCTGAGAGATTCAGAGCAATTTTTAATAAATCCATAGTTCCAAATGCATTACCTAATACAGGAATATCATATCCTTTTACATTTTCAAAAAGTATAGCAGGTGAGTCACCAGAATACATCATACGCCTCATAATCTCCGCTATCTCAAGATTTGTATCGACTTCTGTTTTCACACGATGTAATTTGCCAACAGATTCAAGTGTATCAATATATTCAGATAGACTATCAAAAGCCATAAATCAACAAATAACTAGTTTCTAGAGTTATAAAAACAGCTCTTTTACTTTAAAAAAAGGAAATAATGGATTTGAACGTGGTTTAATGGTTTTTTATTATCCCCCAAATTATTACTGCAGATATAAAGCTAAAAATTCCTAGAAGGAAAGGAAAATCAAGCGAATTTAAAAGATCAATTATTGAATCAAATTCTGAATTCATGTTATTGTTATTTGTTTTAATTTATTATAATTTGATACTCATTATTATTAATTAGTTGCAAAAAAAATCTTCACTTTTTTGTCTTTATAGTTCTTAATAGATGTGGATATAATCAATTAAAAAATTGAACTAAAATCTGAATTCTATTAAAAATCAATAAAAACAATCTCGTATCTGTTTTAGAATTCTTGCTGTAGCCCCCCAAATTATTTCACTATTATATCTAAATGTGTAGGAATCACTAAATTTTTTATAATTAAAATTATTATTAAAACCCTTAAACAAATCAAATACAGGAATATCCAATATTTCCGAGACTTCATCGATTAATATTCTCGTCTTTCTAATACTATCCTGAAAAGTGACAAATGGAATTATTGCAAAATTCGAAGTTAATGTTCTGACTGTATGGAAACTTCCCACGATTTCATTTGAATGAAAATTTAGACCTATTTCCTCTTTTGTTTCCCTTAATGCTGTATTTAATAATGACGAATCTGTTTCTTTGAATGTTCCTCCTGGAAATGAAATTTCATTTTTGTGATACTTCAACAGAGAACTTCTTTTTGTTAAGATAATTTTTGGGTTAAAATCTGTAAAGTGAATAATTACAAGAACAGAAGAAAGAGTATATCCAGATGATTTTAATAATTGGACATCGACATTGATTTTAGATGAAAGTCTATGAATAATCTTTTCTTTGAATTGGTTTTTATCGATATCCAATAATATAAAATAGCAGCAGGAATATTTTAAAATTATAGATTTAATAATTATTAAAAAAGTGAATTTGATTTAGTACAAGAATTGATAGATAATGTAAAAAATAAGCCAAATGAAAAAACAATTAGAAAGACTAAGATAGAACAATTTTCATTATACTGTAAATAAATCAATTATATTTTATATTCCATTAGACGAAAATTAAGTGATACTAGTTGATAATTAATTATGAGTTAAATCCACCTAAAATATTACCTAATGATTATTTTAGTTATTCAAATCTTTTAAGCGATATAGAAAATGTAAAAAATAAGGCAATGATACTTGATGAATATATCAATTGTCTTCATTTTACTGATTCAGTATTAGGGGTTCCTAGATTATCAAGTATAACCATGGCGCGCATAATAAAAGAAAATAATACTAAAATGAAAATTTCATGTAGTGTAAGAACAAGAGATAGAAATTTGACATCCATGTATCAAACTATTTCTGATTCTATTTTACTAAGTATTGAAAGTTTACTCATTTTACTGGGAGATCAATCCAAAAATGATTTACAGATTCATGGATTATTAAAACCTAGTAAAGTTGTTAATCAGTTTAATGCTCAAGAGTTCAACAAATCAATTAAATTAAATCTATCTATTCCAAATAAAATACGAAACATTGATACTATCAAAGGAAAAATTGATGCAAAACCTAATGCATTTGTAACTCAATCTATGGAATCATTAGAAGATTTAGAAAACATAATAGATCAAATTAGACCTTTTGATATCAGGGTAATTGCATGTATAATGGTACCTTCAGAAAAGAACAAAAGATCAGCTGAGTTAATAGGTTTAAATTGGAATGAATATGAAAAAGAACCTATAGAATTTATTAAAAATTCTGGTAAGATTGCAGATGAAGTTTTAATAACATCTCCCAATCATTTCGCATTGGCAACAGAAATATTAAAAGAGTTAAAATGAATCTGTCGTTTCTTTTCTTGAATGAACCATCTCTGATTTTAATTCATAAAGAACTTGTCTTTGAAAATCTTTGAGGTTATCATCTTCTGTTAGCCTGGGTCGTCTATAGTCTATTTTTATATCTTTTTTTATTTTACCTGGTCTATTAGTAAATACTACTACCCTATCACCAAGACACACAGATTCTATAATATTATGTGTAACAAAAATAATGGTTTTATTTGTTTTAGCCCAAATCAATTGTAATTCAACTAATAATAAATCACGTGTCTGAGAATCGAGGGCGGCAAATGGTTCATCCATAAGTAATACCTCCGGATCCAAAACTAATGCTCGTGCTATCGAGACTCTTTGTTTCATACCTCCAGAAAGTTGATATACATATGCTTCTGCAAATTTTTTTAATTGCATCATATCAAGGTATTGCATTGCTATTTCTCTTCTTTTTATTTTTTCAACTTTAGCTAGTTTTAACCCAAATTCTACATTATCTATTACTTTCATCCAAGGAAATAGAGCATTTTCTTGAAAAACTATTATTCGGTCTGGGCCAGTTGCAGTAATTGGCCTACCATTTAATACAACTTGTCCTTTCGATGGATTATCCAATCCTGCTAAAATATTGAGAAGAGTTGACTTTCCACAGCCAGAAGGACCCACAAGACAAACGAATTCACCATCATTTACTGCCAAATTAATATTTTCGATGGCATTTATTAAAGTTGATTGTTTTCCCTCATTTCTATAGAATGATTTAGTAACGTCTTTTATTTCTAATTTAACCACTAAAATACACCACACCTATCATGTACCAATCTTAAAACTCCTAATGAACAAAATTTAAAATCACTGCCGACTAGGTCGTAAGGAATGTATAGGTAAAACACTTTTTAGAATACAGAGTTTTAAACTTGAATTTTAAGTAAAATTTATTATCATTGTTATTATCTAGTGGAATATATTTATCAGAAATATATATTATTATTTGCTTTGCCTCATAAATAATTGGTTTACTCCCCTTCAATATTAAAATTATCTATATAAAATACAAATATAAATAATAGCATTAGAGATTTATTTATTTAATTAACTTATTCTCTAATTTTTTAGTATATATAAAATATTAGACATTGAAGCAGTGGTTTTCAACCCAGTAGGACGAAAAATTGTCCTTGACGCACGATAACCTGAATAAATAATCTTCTCAATAATTCGACTTAATTTTGTTGGACTGGTTTTGAGCATAGACCCTATTTCATCTACTGAAAAGTAATAGGGTATATCATCTAGTTCCTCTACACTGATCTCAAATATTTGTTTTATTTGATGATTTTTTTTATCATTATTGAAATCATTTGAAAAATATTTTTTTATTAAGTTTAAAAGAATACTTTTATCAAATAATTTTCCTATCCAGAGCTGCCCGGCAATCTGAAATTTACTACTGCATATTGGACATAAATCTTTTGAATAAATACTGGAGAAATTTCTTTCGCCACATTTAAAACAATGTTTTATGTATCCTATGTTCTCAAAAACCTTATTAGCCATAGAATTACTTACTGATGCTTTAAGAAATACACGAAAATAATGTCTATTCGCATGAACAAAGATAGGAGATAAAGATATTCCCAATCTTGCGGCAATTAATGCAGTTGAAGATATTATTAAGCGTGAGGCAACCTCATTTGAATATATATTGTTAATAGATAAACCAAAATATTTTCTTCGGCATACATTTTGATATATTCCACTTAAAACTGCAGTATCAGTTGCCGTAATAGAAATTAATCCTCCATCTTCAACAGATCGGAGAACACATTCAGTAAAAGGTGAAGGGCTTCCAAATGGATCCAAATCTACTATCGTAAATCTTTTGTTTCTTTCTGTTGGTCTAGAAATAAGGAATTTACATACCTCGTTTACCGAAAAAATACATTTTTCATTGACATTATTTAGTTGCGCTGATTCTTTTGCAGCTGTTATGGCTAGTTCATTAATATCATTTATGTAAATTTTGGAAACTTTTGGTACTTCTACTGCTACTCGGAGTCCTCTAGGTCCTATTCCTCCAAATGCATCAGCAAATGTGATTTGATTATTTTTATTGTTGTTGTATTCATCTAAAAAAATATTATAAATATAAATTGATAAATCTCTATTTAACCTTGCAAGATGATTAAAAAAAGCAGGAGAATGTGGAGGGACCTTTTCTTCAAGTGAATATCTCGGAACAAGTAATTTTGTTCGACCTTCAGTGATCTGTATAAAATTATCCATCGTTTAGTAAAATTATAGAATTGATCTATCATATAATTACCAATCTTTGGTTTAACCTTTGTATAGAAATTTTAATGTACGAGAGTGAATTAAAGACAATTATTAATTTGTTAATATGCGGTATTGATGAAGCTGGAAGAGGATCTGTCATAGGTCCTCTTGTAATTGCTGGCATAAGTCTTAAAAATAGTAATATCAAAAAATTGGAGATAATAGGAGTAAGAGACTCAAAAGCTTTAACCAGAAAGAAAAGGAATTTTTTGTTTTATAAAATATTAGATATTTCAGAATTCATATGTATATACAAGATTGATTGTAATACTATTGATGAAAATGTATATCAAAGAAAATTAAATAAATTAGAAGGCGGAATAATGTCAGCAATTATTAAACATCTGGCAGCAGATATTGCATATGTGGATTCATGTGATGTAAATATCGATAGATACACAAATTACCTAAAGTCAAATTTAGATTTAAAAAATAATACTAATGTCATTGCCATGCATAAAGCAGACAGACTAAACCTTGCGGTATCGGCAGCTTCAATAATTGCAAAAGTAATAAGAGATCGAGAAATTCAAATATTGCAAGATAATTATCAAAATATTGGAAGTGGTTATCCATCTGATAAAAAGACTATGTATTTCATAAATAGTTGGATTAGAGAATATAAGGAATTTCCAGACTTTGTAAGAAAATCATGGAGACCTATAAGAGAAATAACATGCAAACAAAGTAAAGTTTACGATTTTATTTGATTTTACTGTAGGTAGCATATATCAATCCATGATCTTTATCATATGGATCAAGATTTAAAATTTGTTCGAGATGAAATCCACTATTTTCTAGTTTTTTTGCTTCTTGAAGTATTACTGTTCTTGGATCTTGGGTTACATCTATACTCCGAGTCTTTACTACTAGCAAAATTTTCCCATTATCTTTAAGAAAAGTTTTGCAATTGGTTATTGCTATTTCAGTTTGATCAGGTTGAGCAATATCACAATACACCACATCCACTTCACCATATGTCGAGAAGTATGAGAGAGGTTTTCTCGCATCTTCGATGATTGGAATAATATTCTCTCTTTTAGAAGCAACGTTTTCTATGAGCTCTCTAGCTACACGAATAGAAGATTCTATTGCAAAAATTACTCCAGAATTACCTATAATATCAGAAATATGGCTTACGGTAGTTCCTGTAGATGCACCTAAATAAAGGACTTTAGTTTTGTTTTTTATAGGAAGATTTTTCAAACCCTTGACTAGAGCTGCCGCAAGTTTACTTCTAAAAATATCCCAGAGCCGATATTCTTCCTTATCAATTGTTATTAGTTTTTCATCATACACTGTGTTTCCCTTAATTAAATTCAAAGTAGCTAAATGTTTTTGGCCATTAAAAATAACCCATCTATACCCATCAAAGTCGTTGTTAGATTCCCTTAGAGACGCTAAGTATGATGAAGTTGATGGTGCTGTTAAAGATATTTCTTCTTCAATGCTAATATTTTTCATCCAGATAATAAATGATAATTCGTTAATTGATATTTAAATATAGCACACATAAAATTTGCCAAGAAAAATATGGTTTAAATTAATATTTATTTCTTTTAGAAAATTTGATTTTCTTTAGATTTTTTTTATTGAATTTATGAAATCGGTTTTTTGGATTTCTATTATAATTTATCTTCATTTCCTTTCTATAAGGCTTTTGTTCAAGTCTTGGTTCTTTATATTTTTCTTGTATTTCAGCTATTCGTTTATTCAATTGTTCAGAAATATGTAAATCCTTTTCGCCATTCCTAAACAGATCTATTCTTCCTGCAATCGCAACCTTTGAAGCAATTGCTCTAGCCATCTTTCCTCTTTGCCATTTAGGTGCTGAGTGTAATATAGGATGTTGAAATAAAATTCCATGTTTGGGAGGTGGAGCTCCTGTTTTTAAAGATCTAAAAAGTGCTTTTTCAGCACCTATTATTTGAATAGTACTAGCAGGCATAACAGAAAGTTTTTGTAGACTTCCAGCTTTAGCCATCAGTCTTGCTCCAACAGTGGCTGTTAATAATTCCTTGATATTTGGAGCGATTTTTTCCATCATCTCTTCAATTTGATGGGCAAGAATCTTTCTTAATTCAGTTTGCATTATAACTTCATTAGCAAGTTTTTTGATTATAGACAGATTTTCTTCTAAAATATCTCCACCTTTACTTCTTTGAACAGCTACAAGTATCATCTCTGCTCTTTTACTTTCTATTCCAAGATTTTCAAGCATATTTAAATCAATATTGTTTCGATTTCCTGCTAATTTAACGATTTCAGCATAGGTAAAGATATTCTGGATTAAATAATCAAGTTCAGGAAAATGTAATCCATACCACTCACGAAGTCTTGCTCCTATCACATTTATGATCTTGTCTAGTTCATCAAGAGCATTAATTGACTGACTAATATGTAGATCTAATTTCTCTGAAATTCGTCGTACCTTGCTAGAAGAAAAATCTAGTGCAAATTGTCTTAGTTGCAAATGTGCATCATATTCATTTTCAGCAAAACCAGCCCGTATAAGGTACCTGAGTTTATGTTTTGAAATTTCTAGAATTTTTTCTGAAGGCATTAAATAAACATTAATTCCATTATTTCGAAGATAGGATATCAAACCAGTGTCATTACTAAAAACTGAATCATATCGACGTAATTTATCAGAGATATCAAGGATTTCAGAATAATCCCCATTGGAAATTAAAATATTAGAAGAAATAATATTGTTGAATTTTTTTGAATAAATTAAGTCATTTTCACTATCAAATACAAATGGTCCTAATTCAGACAAGATCATTGTACAGTTTTTAGTCATTATGTCATTGTTTGTTACACAAAGCCATTAAAAAATATGTCTAAGATGGAAGAATTTGTAGATATTAATAAATATCATTTTTATTTTCATATTTCATAAT
>JAATVK010000242.1 GCA_014523485.1 Nitrososphaerales archaeon TH5894 | reverse complement strand
TGTTTTTTAATTTCTTAAAAAATAAAAAGAAAGGATCTACTGTTAATGGTAATGATAAAAGCAAAAAAAAACACGTTGAATATAACCGACAGGTAATTCTTAAAAAACAATCTGCAGATGGGATTATTACATATTCAAAGACATGGCATCCTCATGAAGGAATTCTTATTTTGCAAGGTAAAAGCAAGAAAAATGGTGAAATACGAATCGATGGATTAGTAGTTCCTCCCTTTGCATCAGGTGGGCCTTATTACTCAGGTTTCCCAACAAGTGAGTTACCTATGGATCTTTCTTATGTAGGAACAGCCCATTCCCATCCCGGCGGTTCTAATAGACCATCATTACAAGATTTGAACAATTTTTTCGGCGTAGTTTCCATAATAATTAGTTATCCATATGAATATGAAACAATAGGTGCCTTTGATCGCAATGGAAATAATATTAGTCTGACAATTGAATAAAGTGATATGCAACCAGTAGCAATTTTATTACCTGAATAATATCAAACCTCAAATATAATAGAATTGCAACAAAGAAAAATATATGAAGAAAGGTAATATCAATATATTATGACACTTGAAGAATTACGTGATAAAGCCTTTTATCAAAATACAATAGATGTTTGGATAATGTTATGCAATGAAAAAGGCGTTAATTCTTATGATACCGATAGATATACAAAATTCATTAGTTATTTAAATAGCAAAGGACTGAAAATGCAAAAATTTCCTCTTTGTATTAAAGAATCTGGTGGTACTTTTGATAGAGGAATGGACAAGGCGAGATTTTTGGATGCTCTATCTAAGGTTTATTCTGAAGACGCATCAGCATATACAATCAAACTATCTCCTGATAATATTTCAACGCTCAGAAAATTTTTTGAATAATTTTTTGATTTACTTTCTAGAAAAATAATATTAGCAGAATTACTGAACCGTTTTTGTTGAAGGTTGTTGTATTTTTGCATTGATGCTTTCCATTAAAGCAGAAGTTTTAGGATCTGCTTTCAAAGATAATGCATGTTCCACAAATTGTTTTGCATCTGAATAATTCTCTAGATGATATAATATTTTTGCTTTATTAAACCAAGGTTTATCCCATTTTGGTTCGAGAGCCATGGCTTTATCAAAAGATGATAATGCTTCATCAAATTTACCTATTTTGTAGAATGCCCATCCTTTACTATTCCATGGTTTAGCCCAGGTTGGTTTTAATTTGGTTGCTTTATCAAATGCAGTAATCGCCTCATCATTTTTACCTTGTTTTTGCAACGCCCAGCCTATACTATTCCATGGATTAGCCCAATTAGGATCTAAAGAAATTAATTTATTGTATAAAGCTATCGCATCATCAAATTTTTTCAAGGTAGTAAGTGCTTCTCCTTTGTCAAACCAAATATCAAGCCAATAAGGTTTTGCTCCATTATTTTTATCAATAGATTTTACTTTTTCATCTAAATTTCCCAATATAGCAAATGCTTTATCGTATAATTCTATAGCTGTAGTATAATTGGCTAATTCAAAATATGCGTTTCCCTGTTTAATTAAAGGTGCTGCCCAATTTGGATCGAATGTAAATGCATTTTTATAAGTTGTAATAGCTTGATCATAGTTTTTGGCATTCAAAAATTTATTTCCTTGTTCATACGACAATATAGCGTCTCTATTTGTTGATCCTAGAGATTCTTGTATTTGTTGACTATTATTGGATAGAGAGGAAGGAGAAGACGCATTTATTTGTGCAAATGAATAATCATAATCACTAATTAAATTTAATCCAGAAACTATACATAACATATTAACTAACATAACAAGTTTAAAATTTGGCGTTACTAAATAATCATGGACCTTTTCACTAAATATATCCATTCATTATTGTACGATTTTCACACATAAATTTTTTTTTATAATTGTTATGCTTAAAAACAGCAACATATTGATAATTAAAAGATAAATATGTTTTGTAATTACATTCTTTTCATCTTGGGATTCAAGAGAGAGTCTATTGTATTTCCAATCAGAACAAAGGCTAGCCCTGTTAAAGCAATTAACATGCCAGGAGGGATTAACCACCACCATAAGCCTCTTGATGCAGCTGCTGCGGTATGAGCTTCATGAAGAATTTGACCCCATGTTGGAATAGATGGATCTCCTAAACCAATGAAGCTTAGAGAAGCCTCTGCGAGAATTGCTCCTGGAACGGAGATAGCAATGCTTGCAAAAGTTAAAGGAAGTAATTGAGGAATTATATGTTTAAAGATTATTTTAATGTCAGATTGTCCAATAAGCTTTGCTGCTTCAACATATTGAAAATTCTTTATCTGTAATGCTAGACTTCGTGAAATCTTAGCAGTTCCCATCCATCCAAAAAATATTAAAAATAAAACAATAAGAAAGATACTTCTTCCTAAAAATAAGGACATAATAATCAAAAGCGGCAGAGTTGGTAAAGAATAGAAAATATCATTAATTCTCATTAGACTTTCATCTGTTCTTTTTCCTTTGTAACCAGCAATAATACCATATATCATTCCTATTACAATGGAAATTGTGGAAACAGATAAACCTATAAATAAAGCAACAGGTGCTCCCCACACCAATCCAACAGTTAAATCTCTACGCAATTCATCTGTGCCCATTAATCCAAATTTTTCTCCTCCAAGAATTAATTTAGAATTTAGAATTTCGTCTTCATTATTGAAGAGATAAAATTTAACATTGAAAGTGTAATTTCCTTTCATAATTGATCGATTTTCATGATTTGAAAATAGCATTACTTCCGGTTTTGAAGTTTCTTGTTTATAATTATAAAATTTTAAGTAATCAAGTAATTTTTGATGTATTAGACTATCTGTGGAAAATATTCTTCCCAATGTTATGCTTTGATTTGAACCAGATATTGATGGAGTAATTGAATCGAAATAAATATCAAATTTATTGTTGTTTGGTCTTATTAATTCTATTTCAATGGCAGGAGGAATTTTTTCTTTATGTAGTGAATAGGTTATCATGAAATCATTTGGTGGAATATCAGAATTATAATTAATATGATATGAATGTGTAACGACATTAATCCCATTTTCATTTGTGGTAGATATTGTTACCTTATTCGCGCCTCTATTCGCGTCATTATTTTCTACGGAAGAAGAAAGAATCAGATGTTCTGGGGTGTCTCTTCCGAGATATCCAAAAAAATCACTCCATATAGGTGATGCAAGCCTAGGATTATCAATCCAATAATTGGGGTTGTTCCATTCTTTAAAAGATGCAAATGGTATACCAAAGAAAGCATAAATGGTCATAGATACCAAAATTAAAAGAATAATTACTCCTGCAATACCGCTTTTCCGTCGTATAAATTCAGATATAAAAGTTAAATTGTTATTTATATTGTGAATAGATTTATCACTCGTGTTATTATTTAGTATTAAATTCTTCTTCGAAGTAGGAAATTCTATATTGTCGGCATTAGAACCGGAATTATTGTTATTGTTATCAGCTTGTTTATTACTCATTTAATTTCACCCTAGGATCAAAGTAACCATAAATTATATCTATAAAAAAAACTGTTACAAGAAATATCAAGGTAGAGACATAAGTAAGGCCGATAATAATAGGAACATCCATCAATCCAATAGCATCAAAATATAATTTTCCCATTCCTGGCCAATCAAAGACCACTTCAACAGTAAAAGCTCCACCAAATGATCCAGCTAGACTTAGACCTATCATTGTAATTATAGGAGGAGCTGCATTTTTGAGAGCATGCGAATAAAGTATTTTCTTTTTAGGAATACCCATAGCAAATTTTGCTTTGATAAAGTCTTCTTCTAATATTCCAGATACTATATGTCTAACAATAAATGCAACAGATCCGAATCCAAGAATTACCATTGTGATAAGTGGAAGGGTCATATGATATAGTAAATCAAAAAAATAGAATGGATCATTTGGAGGAGTTGATGGTGTTGAACGAGCCGGGAATATATTAAGCGAGAACGCAAAAATAAATATCATTATCATTCCGAACCACCAAACGGGAATACTATTACTGAAAATAGCAAAGATCGAATTGATCCTATCCAATTTGGAGTCAGCACGACTAGCTAAAAAAACTCCCAAATAAACACCCATTAAGGCAATAACTATTGTTGATGTTGTAAAAAGTAAAAGAGTTTTAGGAATTTTTTCAATTATTATATCTTTTACAGATGATGATCCTGAATCACTTACGAAGAAATTCGATTTTCCAAGATCTAACACCATAACTTTGAATAAAGTATTAAAAAATCGATTTGGAGAATACCATGGTTCTTCTAACCCTAAATTTTTTATCTGCAAGAGAATCTGTTTGTCGATATATCTTTGGCGTTCTGTAATATCCTTAAACTCGACTTTTTGATTACTCAGACCATCTATAACATTGTATTTCACGGAATCCTTAATTACATTATCCATTGTTGGGCCCAAAAGAGATATAGTTAGAACGAGAATTGAAAATAAAACTATAAACATATTGATGATTCTTTTAAATAAAAAAAACAAGAATCCTGATGTCATTTATATTAAAAGTAGTGATATTAAATATATTAATAGTATTGTTTAATCAATATTTATTTTATATGTAGTTTGTATAAACAGTTATTTGTTTATAAAAATTCTATTTACTAATTATTTTTGGAATTATTAATTTGTACTAGAAGGATTTTTATTTTATTTATATATTTTAATATGTTTCGATAAATGGTTAAATATTAATAATTTTAATTTTAATCTAGATCTACAAATAAGAAAGAATAAGTATTAATTTATAATAAAATCATATTTATTAGATACGGGTATCTAATTAATAGTGCAATTCAATTCTCCCAATAAAATCAATATGAGCTACTTCGTTATTACTCCCACAGAAAGTACAGTGATTCCTATTAATTCCAATTATCTAAAAATAAAAAATATAATGTTATAATTCATCACAACAAGATGCATTTCGTATAATCTCCTAATTTAATTCTTTGTTAAAAATTTTATCGGGCGATAATTTATTGAATATTTCATTAATATTGTTTTTTTTCTCTATGTGGTTGTTACATTATCTAATGCGGATCATTTACAGTACATACAACAACAAAAACCTTCGAAAGGAGTAGTCTTATACCATATTTGTTTAGGTTTGTTGGATATGTATTAGATCTATTATAGATATAGTATAAATCTGATTAAAGGTTGTCTGAATAGCCAGTGTAGCACTAGTTTTTAGCAAGGATGAATTAACTAGTAATAGCCAATCATAGCGTCCAAAACTAACTTTAATAGCAAAGCGATTAAAAGATATTATTTTTATATGTGTATGAAGAGAGACTAAGTTTAACTATTAAAAAGTTCTTGATTAATATTTTGTTAGAGAATAAAGTATATGTTTAAATTTGTTTAATTTTGATAACGTCATATGAAATCTTTACTAAATAAATCTAAAGGATATAAAAATAAGTGTCTAAGGATATTATAATAATAAACATGCTTAAAAACTGCGTTTTATTAATATAAAAAATTTTAGTGGAACATAATATGTAAAATTTTAGTTATATCGTTACTTTAAATGGCAACAATAATTGTTATTTCTAATAACCACAATCATAATTATAATAAGAATATCACAATTCTGCTATTTTGATGCGAAAGTTATCCGTATAATAACTAACTTTATTTAAAACCTTATCAGAATTTCTAATATTTAAGATTATTATATTATGATTTGTAATATTTAAAATTTTACAACTAGTTTTTAAATCTACCACCCCCTTCTCATAGTAAATATCCACACTGAATAAACTTTACAATCTAAAAGCGGGTAAATTTACTTATAAAGTCCAATAGTCCAATACAAGCTATTTAACAGATAGTTTAATTTAATCTTCTCATTTTAGTAATAACTTGGAATGATAGAATAAAAAGCGATAAATTATTTATTTTTCAATGATGAAGACAGATTCTTATAGTGAATTTCTATATTACTATTTGGTAAAATTTGTAAAATCCTTATAGCATGCATATATAAGAAGATAGTATCAAAAAAATGATCTAAAATCTTATAATACTCTGTTATAGTGTATGTACCAATGAGACGGGGGAGAAACCAGTCAGCTGTCATAATAATATCCACATTCCCAAATAAGGAATCCATAATTCAGAATGTTAATGATTTAATTATAGAAAAAAAATTATGTGCATGTATTAGTTTAGTGCCCATACGATCATTTTATTCTTGGAGTAACAAACTTGAAGATCATGAAGAGATCATGGTCCTATTGAAAACAACTAAATCTTTGGCTACAAAACTAAAATTGGAAATCGCTAGAATTCACCCTTATGATGTACCAGAAATCATTGAAGTTAAGATGAACGATGTTTCTAAGTCATATTTAAAATGGATGATCGATTCCATTAAAAGTTAAAAATTAAAATAGTTGCAGTATTGTTAATATATACAAATTCGAAACTAGATTTTTATTAATTGGACAAAATTAGATTTAAATTAAAATGTCTATATAATATAATTTATAGTGCTTTCAAATAACATAGATGTCTCTGTTCACACTGATGTTGGAAAAGTCAGAGCAAATAATGAGGACTCTAGCTATATTAATAGAGAATCTAAAATTTTAATGATTGCAGATGGAATGGGAGGCCACAATGGTGGCGAAATAGCAAGTCAATTAGCGGTAGAAACTATTTCTAAATATTTAACTAACCTAATAGAAAATAATATTATAAAAGAAATAACAATAGATCGCTACCTAGTACAAGCATTAAATCTTGCAAATTATAAAATTAGAATAGAAGGATCATCTACCCCTTTGTTATACAATATGGGAACAACAATAGTTCTTTGTGTAATATCTGAAACAAATAATTTACATATTGCAAATATAGGAGATAGTAGATTCTATATTATTGATATCCAAAAAGAAAAGATATCAAAGCTGACCAGAGATCATAGATTAGTAGATAGTCAAGACACAGAGGTAAGAATTTCTAAAGAATATTCCATCAAATATCCTTTAAGACATATTTTAACCCAAGCTTTGGGTATAAGCGAACAAATTAATCCATATCTTACTAATTGTAAATGGCATAAAGGAGAATATTTACTATTATGTTCTGATGGTCTTACAGATATGATATATGAAAACGAAATATTAGATATTTTTAAAAATAACTATAAAAAAAAATGTGATCAAATAGGTAAAAGCCTAGTAGAAAAAGCTAATAATAATGGTGGTTTAGATAACGTTACGGTCATAGTCAGTCGCAGAACTGCTTGAAATTTCAATCACTATTTTATAGTGCAACAAAAAAAATTAATATTTCATTACCAAGTAATTATCGAGTAGAGATAAAAAAATATTTAACGAAGTTGGTATCGAAGCAATGCAACTATTCCACCTAATGCAGTTACTCTTAATCCAATATCTGTTGAAGAGTCAACAGCATATACATTAGCTCCATATGTTTCTGCTGTATTTAGCATGTTTATTATTTGTTCTTCCTTTAAATCTTTAAATATAGAATCAGAAAAAACAAGAGATTCAACAGATTTAAAATTAATTGCCTCACCCACTTCTCTGAATCCCATAACATATTTTTCTTCACCTCTACTAACTTGTAACATGATATTGTCTAATATTGCTGATACAAATGATATTTTACTAGAACTCATAACTTCTTTGAGTAATGGAGATCTGAGAAATACCATTACTCCATCTTCTCCTGCTATATCAATCCCATCAATAACAGTTAATATATCTTTATAAGAAGATTTTTTACCTATAATAAAATTGGAAAATCTTCTTTTTGTTTCTCCTGGACCAAATATTATTATTTTATAGTTTCCATCTTCATTTACTATATTATGTAATGCAAGGTATACTTCTTCAAAGAACACTTCTATATTGGGATTATTCTTGGCTCCCTGAGTATAATATTTTCCGCTTTGTCCTGAGTAAATATTTGGAATGATTTCTAAATGAGTTCCAGTTATTTTCGCAATTCCAGCTTCCTTTGTATCAATGGCTACAATAACAAAAGTACCGGAGAAATTTGATTTCAAAAGTTTTAAATCTAGCTCTTCCCATTTTTTACCTTTATCAATAACAATATTATTTCCAATTTGAACTATAATTGAATGATATGTTCCTTTTGGTACAAGACTATTATTTGATTCAATTATAGTCCCAGCTATTCTCAATCTATCTATCGATTCATCCAGTGCTATTTTCTCTACTTTAACTGATACGCGAATTTTTACTCTTTCTCTATCTGGTCTAGAATATTCTTTTTCATATTTTATTACTCGAGAGGTATCAGACACTACTATATTATCTGTTTTGATGATCCTTCTTAAAGTAAAAAGATCATCAGAATCTTCTGGAATAATTAACATAGCCTTGCCAGAAGAATTTGATACCTCTTTACTTTTCATATTTATATAATTAGCAGGTAAGTTGATTTTTCAAATCAAACAGCTGGACTTGAATTTGATTTGGAGGTTTCATTTGATTGGTTAGTTGATTTATTTAAATTTTGGGCAGATGCAAGATAGTCATCCACCCATTCTTGCGTTAAGACTCCTGATTCAACAAGATTAACCAATGCATTAGGTGATGCCGTTCCATTAACTTTGCCTGATTTTTTCCTAATTTGTCTCCATTTTAATTGAGTATTGCCACTTTTAGAAGAATATATTATTCCTAGAATATCTTTTGCATTTACAAAAGTCATTTCTCTAATTCGTTTTAAAGTTACCTTATCAACAGCCTCTATATAAATGGCTCCTGGTCCATCTTCTCGTTCCGGAAAGACCTCATAATCACGAAAATAACTTTCAGGAATAAAAGATTTACATGTACTTACAATAATAAACTTTCTAAAACTTTCAAGTGATGCAGTAGTATCTATATTAACCAATATATTCTTAAAAACAACGTGCCATTTATCAAGTTTATGAAACAGAAAATACCTTTTAGAAAATCTGTCTGGTATATTCTTGTATTGTTATTATAATCTACTGGGTGGGTACGCAGTTTACAATATTATCTACAAGTATATTATAAATACGAAAAATAAAATGATTTAAGATGAGTAATTATGTGTAAATACTGCCTGAATCAGACTTCTTTATCTCTATAGTAACTTTATCTCCGACTTTAATATTCATATCCTCATAATCTTTCATCGTTATCTTAAAGGTAGGGTTATCTCCTGCCATTCCTCCTGCTCCTCCACCCATACCTCCAGAAATCATCTTTGATATATCACCCATTGCCTTTGGTAAATTTTTCATTAAATCTTCCGGAGAAGTAAATGCCATAACATTAGGACCAAAAGGATTCATTCTTTTATCACTTCCCGGTTTATAGTCGTGAGCATCGGAGAATGTTACATAAACATAAGGACTGCCATCTTGTGTGGCCTCAATTCTAGAGGCAATAAATTCTCGTTTCATTCTAAATTAAAATGATAGTTATTTCAATTTATAATTTTGGATATTTTAGTGATCTCTATTAATTGGATTATGAAATAGATAATCATCATTTTCTACAAATTATCAGATCCATAGAATTTATCCTGTTATAATAGCATAAAGCAGTCTCCCATACCTAATATATTAGAAGTATTATAGCAGTTCTTATAGACGCTAATATAGAAAACCTCACAGCATCTAAAAATAGTAATTTGAGAATTTCATGAAATAGATTCCAACTATAATTTAGATATTTACCTATTATATAGATGTGATTTCTTTTAAATATATATCACTATCAAGCTTTGAAAATACTGAAAGATCAATCTCTGCACCTGAAGACATTATTTGCTGTAAATACTTGCCTGTTTCTTTATATTTCCACCATGTTTCACCAAAGATATTTTGTAAATGGACATCCAATTCTTTAGCCCTAACTGCAGCAAAAAGATAACTTGGAACATACATTATAGCTTCAGGAAGTATATGATGAAGCATCCAATACGCTCCAGGGATTAAAATTCCTGTAAAATCTTTGACTAATTTTGAATATAATAAATTAGAAGCTTCAATACTTAGATGATTTTTCCAAAAACTTGATTTCATGAGCGCATTTGCAGAATAAAAGGTGGAGAAAAATAATTCCATAAAATTATTTCTTGATTCCAATTTATTCAGTAGCTTATCATCAGT
>JAATVK010000241.1 GCA_014523485.1 Nitrososphaerales archaeon TH5894 | reverse complement strand
TATTCCAAGAGATGATTTGAGAAAAATCCTTTTTTTGTTAAACGTTCTAGCAAAATAGAAAATATTTCAGCCACTCCCATGGAAATATGATATTTTTCCCAATATTCTTTTTCTGGGTTTATGGAGCTTGCATGCATCGCATGTCCTGATTCATGAAAACATCCTTGAAGATCGAAATAAGGGCTTTCGGATTTATATAGAATGCGAATATCATAAGGTATTCTAACAAAGAAACATATTGGTGATGGATATTTGTTTTGTCTATTTTCTGTATCAAAACTTATTCTATTTAGGTCAAAATTCAAAATTTTTAAAATCTTATTTACTTCTTTTAAAGGATTAATTTTTTTAAATGTCATGTCAAAATCTTTATATGTCTTATTTCGAAAGAAATAAAAATCGTCATAATATTCCGCATCCCTTTTTAAAATTTCACTTGATATCATTTGAAGAGATTTTTTGAAAGGTTTGCTTGAATTATTACCTATATATTTGACAAAATTTATAAATTTTGTATACGTTATTTTTTCATTTATCAAATAACCTGATAGCGGATCTAGGTAGTTAGACCCAATTGAAATATTACTGCAACTACTTTGCTGAATAGTTGAATAAAGTGATCGTATCTTTTCAAAGCGATTATAAATAATGGGAGAAATATATTTTGTTTTTTCTATAAACTCATCGAAAACGTCCTTTCTTTTCTGAACATTCTTTTCCTTACTGTTAAATTGCCTCCATGTATTCCAATTTATATTTTTGTTATTGAATTTATGCTTTGAAACAATTTTCTTCGTTCTAATATCATGTAACTTAATCTCTAAATCTTTAGTTGAAGAATCTACAAAGTTTTCTACGACTGAAAGAAAAAGATCAAGAGGTTCTACATAGTTTTTTAAAAATAGCTTAGAGTTTAACAATCTTAAATTAGCAAGAGAGAGTATTGATTCATTTGAATGTTTTAAACCTGCATATTTTTTATAGACCTCATCCGTTTCTGCAATTAAAAGGCATTCATCAATATTACACCATTGTAAGATATTCATTTATAAACCAAAATAAATAATAAAATCAATTTATATATAATTATTTATTTAAATAGTTTTATTCACTATTCTTTGAATATAGAGTGATTTTCTTTTTTCTGTCTTGTTAATAGTAAAACATTCGACATTTGAATAGTTAATTTCATATCCTTCGACAATTGGTATTTTATTTCTAATTGTTATATTATACAAATAGATAAATATTTGATACAATTGTAGACATATTATAGATTACAATTATTCTTTCAATTCTTAGCATTACAAGTATAGATAGTAATCATCAAACCATTCTGTTGTTTTATCCCTATGTATTACATTACTCGCTCCATCATGCTCTGCTCTCTAAGGAAGTGTCCAACCTATATTTTAAATGCAAAAAATTGCATCCTTGAAGATACCAACTACCACCATCTATGCAACTTGTTTTGAATTTGCTATATTTTCAACCAGAGAGCGAATAAAAAAATTATCTGCTACAAACATGTTTCGTCTGAAATGTGGATTCCAATCATCAGATTTGTGATCTAGTTAGATACAGATCCATAATTAAAGTAATGATTATTAATCTGAATCATTGTTTCATCAACTATGAATACAAGAATTCTTTATCTTCTTTTTATAAATGTGAGATGAATAAACAAATCTTTGAATCTAATCCAATACAGCCACATCACTCCTTTTTCATCTCGAAATATGACTAATGCTTTGAGTATATTTCTAAGACTGAGGCTAATAAGAAAGGATAGATAAAAGAGAATACATAGCTATAACTTTGGTGTTCTCTATTTCTGTCAAATAATCTATTTACCATAGGGATTAGAAATAGAAAATTCATACCTAAAACTATTTTCTTAAATTAACACACCCAGTCCTATATACTTAGGTGCTTTAACTTATCAGAAGACAGTATTTTTCGTTCTTTTATTTATCACTTCAAAACACGTTTTAACCAATTTAAGAAATCAAATAATACTTACAGTTGATATACATTTTATTAATCCAATTTCTAGGTGAAAAATGTTTATAAAAAATTACTAGTTGGTTATTCAAAGATGACATTGTAGTTTAAGGTCTGAAGAAGAATAGTATTAGTATTCATGGATAAACATTTTAGCAATAATTGGATTAAAGAAAAAAAACGGAATTCTACTGATATATTGAGAGATAGTTTACGATCTCATCAACCTCTAAAACCTAAAATGGAATTAGCTAAAAGTAAAATACAAACACAAAACAAAAAACTTGATTCAATGTTGGAAAAACTAAAAACACGTGAAAAAATATATTTTGAACAGGTAGTTTCATCTCTACAAAAGCATGATTCACAACAGGGAAAAATGATTTCTACCGAACTTGCCCAAGTTAGAAAGACTGCTAGAACAATGTCACAAATAAAATTAGCTCTAGAACAAGTGCACATGAGATTGGAATCTACAATAGACATAGGTGATTCAATGGCAGCTTTAGGCCCAGCAATGGGTGCTCTTTCTCATATAAAAGGAAAAATTAATGATGTTTTACCGGAAGCTGATGGAGAGCTGAATGAAATAAACTCAACATTTAACGATATTTTAACTAATGCCAGTGAGATTGGAGATAATGCTTTTGATTTTAATAATTATGGAGAAGACGTTGGTAGAATTTTAGATGAGGCTAGCTTCATGGCGGAGCAAAGAACAGGCATGGACATACCAGATGTGCCAGATACAGAAGGGACAAATTTTCGGAAATCACGTTCAGTAAGAGAACACTCTCGCTAACATGATTATTAGCTAAATAATCAATATCCAATATTCTTTTTTATTCAAAATTAACGAAATAACCGGTATTCAATTATCTTTTATTTTAAATAATTATAGCTTTTAAAAATTAGACTTAATTATTTTATAAGTGTATCTAACATTCAAGTGACTGTATAAAAGAAATAATTTCTTATACTCAAATCTTATAAAAAAGAATCCAAAGAAGCTTGAGAGAGGTAGAGTTGAGCTCTTACTATATATATCCAAAGATATGGTATAATTTAGATTTAGGATATAAACAAAAATATAAAGAATATGCAAATAAAATTTAATCAACCACTAAAATCAGAATAAAAATAAGTTGAAAAAGATCAATATTATGGAGCTTTATCAGATAAGCTATTTTAGATTGTCAGAAATATCTGAACCCAGATCAGTAATCATATTTAGTACAGTAGAGAATTTGTAGTTCATATATTATATATAAATCAACATATATACCTAAATTTTTTTATTAGACTTAGCCTACTACAAAATAAATAAACATTGAAGAAAAAATCAAGTATAAAACTTCAAAATAATAATCGCCCTCAAGAATTGATAAAAATAGAAAATATTCTTGATAAAATGGAAACTACATTGAATTACTTTGAAAACCTCTCACGACTTACAGCTCTAAAAGAACTTCAAACGGAAGAAGATAATGATCCCTTCAAGATATTAATTGGAACTATTTTATCTGCTCGTTCAAGGGATGAGAATACTTCAAAAATTGTACGTAAACTTTTTCAGAAATATAAGAATGCATTAGAATTATCCAATGCAGATTTGAACGATATAAAATCAATTATACATAGTATAGGTTTTTACAATACTAAATCAGAAAGGATTAAACAAGCATCCAAGATCATTGTCGAAAAATTTCATGGAATTGTGCCAAGTGAACTTGAAGATCTATTATCATTACCTGGTGTAGGGAGAAAAACTGCAAACTGCGTTTTGGTATATGCTTTTAATAAACCGGCCATACCAGTTGATACTCATGTTCATAGGATTTCTAACAGAATTGGTATTGTTAAAACACAAGATGTAAAAAAAACAGAGGAAGAATTAATAAAAATTGTAGACAAAAAATACTGGTTAATTTTAAATAATATTTTTGTAATATATGGACAAAATATTTGTCTTCCTATAAGACCTAAATGCCAAATATGTAGTTTAAAAGGTATATGCAACTTTTACACAAATCAAAAAAAAATTTAATGGGATTTATTTATTCATTCTCACGGTCTCTTTTCTTAATTTTGAGAAGGTAGAATATTATCCCTCCAACTAAAACTAACATAATGATAGGTAGAAAATATAATGGAGAATCTCTAGGATTACCGAATATAAGATCAAAGGAAAGATAGCCATCCAAAGTATTTATCGGAGAATCAGTATCATCTTTTCCATATATAGCAATAGAACCTAAGTTAAAACCATCTAAGGATAGCCTGTCAATTACGATTCTTTTCCCATTAGTAATTGTTAAACCTTGATTATTAGCATGTCCTACCATAAGAGGTTCATCACGAGACCATCCATTGGTATCTCGTTCATGGACTCTTATGTATCCTGATTCATTTGTATTAACAGCAACCCAGAACTTTTCATTTTGTTCAAACATGGCTAATTCAATGAATTTTTCGCTAGGCTTATTTTCCATCAATTTAATAATTGTTTTTGCTTCAGAAGAATTGTTGTAGGTCATATTATTATCAATGCCAAGAATCCAATTATCATCTTTGGAAGTCTCAAAAGTATGAATCACTGGATTTTTACGGTCTGTATTAGATGCGCTAAAGGGAACAACAAAGCTTTCATGACTTTTTGATTTTGTTACATTAAGCGTTTCTGTTGGAGATTCAAATTCATTTTGAGCATATAAAAAATTATTTGAAAAAAATATCATATAGATGAAAGCTCCAATAAATGAAGACAATTTCAAAAAATATAATAAAGAATTTCTATGCATTGAGTGCATTTTATATAAAATTATTTAGAGTAATATGAACGTAAATCAAAGATTAAAAAACATGAGAACAATAAAATTAGTTTATAGAATCCAACCAGCAAAATTTTAAGAAACAAAAGGATCTTGAAATTTTATAATTACATCTGCGATTTCTGGCCTCATTAAATGTTTTCCTGGTATCTCTCCAGAAGTGACCATCTTTCTCATTTTTGTCCCGGATAATTCTTCTTTATACTCTAAACCATGAGGACAATTTCTCTCATTAGCATATCCTAAGCATTTTTTACAGTAATAGAATGATGGGAAGAATATTGGTTCAATTCCAATGTCAGGATATTCTTTAAAGATTTCGTGAGCTGCAAATGGATGATAATAATCACCTACACCAGCATGGTCTCTTCCTACTATAAAATGAGAACAGCCAAAGTTTTTTCTCATAATTGCATGATGGATAGCCTCTTTTGGTCCTGCATATCTCATTTCTGTATGAAGAGTAACAAACATCACTCGATCTTGTGGATAATAATTTTCTATTAACTTTAGATATGTTTCAAGTATCAATTCGTCTTTAAAATCACCTATTTTCTTTTTTCCGATCAAAGGGTTGAGAAATAATCCATCATAGATATTTAAAGCCGCTTTTTGAAGCATTTCATGTGCTATGTGGGGAATATTTCTGGTTTGAAATCCCACTATGGTCTTCCATCCTCTTTTTTTAATCTCTTCTCTAGTCTTTATTGGTTCTAATCTATAATTTCGTAATTTGAAGTTATTTATTTTTTTATAGACATCGATTCTTCCAGAAACTAAATATTCTTTCATTTTAAAGGTCTTAGATACTCCAGGATGTTGTTCATTCTCAGATTGGTATAATGCCCTCACCATTTCTAATTTATTATACGAATAAAACTCATCAAAATATAGAGTTGCAAAATGTTCACCTTTATTCTTTAGTGATATTTCTCGATAATCTTGTATTTTTTTTGCAATTGGTTCTTCTACATCTAAAATTATAGGAATTGTCCATGGCAATCCATTTTTTAATCTTCCGAATTTTAAAATACTTTCAAAATCAACTTTTCCAATAAAACCTTCTAACGGACTAAAAATACCATCTCCGATATTTTCAACATCATTTCTAAGATTATCATCAATTTCAATGGAAAACATATCTTTGGTATTGATATTTTTTGATTCAAAAATTCTATTTACAAGTCGACCGCCATGAGGCTCTGGAATTTTTTTTATAATATTATTTTGAATAGAGATATTCTCCAATTTTTATACTTTAGACCATTAATTGTATTATTAACTCTTTTCAAATACCATTATAATGTGGCAATTATCTCTAGTATGAGAATAAAACTTGAACATAAATATAATAACCGCTAATTGTGGATAAAATGCTCTTGCAACCAATGTGAGATCTACTGTGTATGTGTAAAATCAAAAGTGATTATTGCAGATATATCTACTGTCTCTTACATGTATAAGGATTATTGATATCTTTAT
Organism: Nitrososphaerales archaeon TH5894; assembly: GCA_014523485.1. Classification (GTDB taxonomy): domain Archaea; phylum Thermoproteota; class Nitrososphaeria; order Nitrososphaerales; family Nitrososphaeraceae; genus TH1177. Next base: position 5,770 of record JAATVK010000241.1, on the reverse strand, counting down.
AAAAGTTCAGATTTTTTTGTTATATTCGGGTCAATGTGAAGTCCACATTCCTTTTGAGATGCTTCTTCCCACCACCATCTGCCAGATCTAGGATTTTCTCCTTTTGTAATAGCACGAGTACATGGTTCACAACCAATACTTGGGAATCCCATATCATGTAATTTATTATATGGAACCTGATTTTCTTTTATGTATTCCCAAAGCATATCTTCACTCCAATCAGCAATGGGATTAATCTTTAGAATATCATTATGAGTTGGATCAATCTCAATTTTTTTTATATTGAAACGGGTAACTCCTTGTTCTCTTCTTAGACCGGTTATCCATCCATCAAGAGAGGCAAGAGCTCGATTAAGTGGATTTACCTTTCTTATTTTACAGCATAATTTTCTATTTTCTAGACTTTCATACATAAGATTAAACCCTTTTTTATAAACCATCTCTTCAACTTGCTGTGAATTTGGAAAATATGATTCTATAGAAATCTCATATTTTTTACGTATTTTATCCATAACATCATATGTTTCTTGGTTTAATCTACCTGTATCCAAGGTCACTATTTTCGTTTTACTTTTATCTATTTTGACCATCATATCAATAATTGCAACATCTTCAGCACCAAAACTTGATGCCAATGCAATTTTAGTTCCAAACTTTTCAATTGACCATTTAAGAATATCTGTTGCAGATAATTTTTCAAATCTGTCGGCCAAATCATTTATAATATAATTATGCTTCGATCTTTGATTTGCATTATTTAAAAATGTAAAATTAATATCCTCTATACTATGCTCAGAATTCGATTCTATCACAATAATATATTTTATTTAAAAATGTATATATTTATTTTGAGTTGCAAAAGTAAGATATCAAATTATAACATGCTTTATCTTGGGAATATTTAGTGGATAATTTGTCACTAGTTTTTTCATACAGGATAATTAAGTCTTATCGTGATGACGACCTATTAAATAAATAAATAGCTTTGGGAGTCTTTATCATCTAGAAATGAAATTAAAGAAAGTGTAATAACAACTGCCTTAGCGCATTGGGATATTTTGACATCTTGTTCTAAAAACCTATTTTACTGATAAAATTATTGACTTATGTAAGATAAAAATAGAGTTAATAATTAATAAATTGATAAAAAATATCTATATTTTAATATCATTACTATAATTCATTACATAGATTATATTGAATACAGATTTTTGGAATAATATTTACAAGTACAAAGAATATGGTTTTGAGCCACTAAATTGGCTTTCTAATTTTTCTAATGAAATTGATCCAGATTTGTTAGAATCTACTCTAAATAAAATTAAAGGAACAAATTGGAAAATTATACCAGATTGGTTTGATTGGTTCTATAAAAGTGAAAGAAAGAATCCTGAAGTTACTAGAAGAATTTATAATTTATCAGACTTGGATATTCAACAAAGTGAGACAGGTATCAAGAAATCACTAGCTATTATCCAATTGAATAAGGAAATTGTGGACAATCAAGAAAAACTTCTCCATCTTTTGTTAAAGTTAATTAATAGTATTAAATCAAAATGTGTAACCAAAAAAATTAGTTCAATAAATACCTCTTCAAAAAGGCAATTTGCGTTGATAGACTTTATTGAAACAAGAAGAGGAAATAAAGTAGGATACATCGCTGCTAATAATTATATAACCCAGATTACTGACGTTTTATGTTCTCCTGAATCTGACATTCATTGTAAAATAACAGTTGCTGGAGTGATAGAAAATCTAAATTTATTGGGTTGTATAGACGAATTTAAAATTTTTCCTATATATGATGCACCCAAAGAAGAAATGCTTGATGCTACCAGACAGAATTTAGATTCAATTACCCTATCTAATAATATCTATATGGAAGATTATAGTTCTCTGAAAATTGACACCCTATTTTTTGGGGCCAGTGCTACTGCTACGACATACAAAGAAATTCCTACAAGATACACAGAGATAGAAGAGGAAATGAATGTTATAGTTACTGACAAATTTGGTTCTCTAATTCCCTTTAGTCTATTTTTGTTAACAAAAATTAATGAGGAAAACATATCTGTTTTTGAAAAACATGGTATAGTAATTACTAAACTTGAAAAGGAAAAAGATAACATCATTAATAATTTGAGTCATCCAAGATTTGAGCTTGGAAAGCTAATAAACAAATATTGCCCTGCTTTTGAGGGAAAATTTGATAAAGCTTCACATATAACTGCGGTATTTCCTGTTTTAACCCAAGGAATTGTAGCTATCAAAAAGTTAGTTGACTACATAGATTGTGAAATAATAATAGATAAGATTCCAATTAAAAATAAGGAAATGTGTTCATATGCTGTTAAAGAATATTTAGTCCAACATTCTACTTCTTCATTTAATGGTTGTCACCTGATAGTAGCGTCAAGAGAATGTACTGACTCAATAATTCAAGACTTGAAAAAAATACATCTTGAACCAGAAGTTATTGGAAAAGTTGGAAAAAAAGGCAAACCACTTTTGAATATCAAAGACATGGATATTGATAAATACATCCTTAGAAGATCAAAAATTAGTAAAAAAATTAGGTCGTTTAGAGCTAAAGGATTTGAAAATAAAGAAAAAGACCTCAGAAAGTTATCAACATCCACTCCTTCTTTTTCTTCTTCTTCTTCCTCCTCCTCCCTTCACTTATTATAGCAATAAATTCTGAAAAAACTTGTTTAACTTATTAATTATTAATTTAATTAATAATACGATGGACGTCCAGATTTATCTCTGAAAACTTTTCCAAATTCTGACATTTCAGATAATTGATTCTCGTTAAATACAGTACCATCTTTGCAAACAAGTTTGTCATTTATACAACAACTTGCACAAATCCCTATTCCACATTTCATGTATCTTTCTAGGCTAGCTTGAATTGGAATGGAATGAGCAACTGATAAATTATAAATGCCCACCATCATAAGTTCGGGACCACAGGTATAGATCATATCAAATTTTTCTTTCTTCAAAATATATTTTAAAGCATCTGTTACCACTCCTTTTATTCCATAACTACCGTCTTCCGTGGTAACGATAATATTAGTTCTTATTTTACTTAATATATCTTCTGCGAGACCTTTGAAAAGTACCTCTTTGTGTGTTTGTGCACCCATAATTATTGTACATTTCTCTTGCATTTTACTAAATAAAGTAGTGAGACGCATCAAGGGAACCAAACCAGTTCCACCTCCTACTAACAAAGGACGTTTTACATTCTTACTTAAACTAAAATAATTGCCATAAGGCCCACGTACTCCAATTAGATCATTTTGTTTTTTTTCAAAAAGAGAAGTGGATCCAAATCCATGTTTACGTATTGTGATAGAAGCATGATTTTTCTTTTTTGAGATCATCACACTCATTGGAAGTTCTTCTGCCCTTGGTATCCACACCATTAAAAATTGTCCAGGTTTTGCATTTGAAGATAACATATCATCAAAAACAAAAGTCTTTACCGAAGGAGTTTCCTCTATTACCTCTTCAATAACAACCATTCGTATTTTATCAATATTTATGTGCAAGACCAACAATCTCCTTTATGTTCTTACAATCTTTCTTCTGCAAATATTCTGTAATTCCTAATTTTATTTGATTGAATGCTTTCAAACCTGTATATCCGATGACAGATCCTAATTCTATAGCTGTTGCACCTGCCAAAAAGTATTCTATTGCATCTTCCCATGTGAATATTCCTCCACATCCAATTACAGGAATATCAATTTTTTTAGATATTTCATAAACACATCTTACTCCTATGGATTTTAAAGGAATACCAGACAATCCACCCACTTTATTGCTCAGAATGGGCATTCCAGTTTCTACATTTATCGCCATTGCTCTAATAGTATTTATTGCAGTAATGGCATCAGCTCCTGATTCTTTTATTATCATTGCAAGTTTTAAAACATCGATATTTCCTATTCCAACTTTGATAATTACAGGTTTTTTAGTTTTTGACTTTAAAGTCTTAATTATTTTAGTTACCAAATCAGGGTCATCACCAACTTCCATGCCCATCTTTGCAACATGTGGACAAGAAAGATTTATCTCATATCCTAAGATATTCAATTTATCAAATTTTCTTATTAGTTTTGGAAAATCTGACTGACTAGATCCAACAATGCTAACGATAAGAGGAATCTGATTCTTCATAATTTCATGAGCAAATGCATCAGATCCAGGATTAGCAAGCCCTACAGCATTTAAATAACCTTTTTCTCCAAGAGAAACAACTGTGGGACCTTTATATCCATCTAGAGGACTAACACTTATTGATTTGCTGACTATAGCCCCTAAACCATCATTGTATAATCTGTTAAAAACTTGCTGAGAAATGCCTAAAAATCCTGATCCAAGAAGAAGCGGATTTCTAAGATGTATTCCTGCAAGATCAATCGACAACATAGTAGATGAGGAGTTATTATAAGTACTTTTAATATTAGTAGTAGTAGTAGGAGTAGGAGTAGGAGTTGAACTTGAATTATTCTTCAATGGCTAGTTGTCTTATGATTTAATATCTTATTAGTTGTTCGTTTTAGATTTATTTCAGTGTAAAAATATATTAAATTTTAATCAAAAATTTTTAGTTTATATTCAAAATAAATTTCAATTTTTCATTTTTTAAAAAATACTAAATATTAACATGTAAATGTAATTACATTTTACTTTATATTAGACAATAAATACATCAAAAATAAATAATTAAGTATACATAATATTTCTTATAATTTTTACCCAATTATAAGATATACATTATTCTAAGATAACTGATAATTATGATAAATAAAAAAATACACCATATAATATCATGAAATTGTATTGAGAATATTACAAGATATACATTTAATATAACTTGGATAATTTTATAAGTAAATGTCTGGATTCTTCGATCCCCATATTCATATGTATTCTCGAACTACTGATGACTATGATGCTATGTCTAAGGCAGGAATAGAAGTTATAGTACAACCCTCTTTTTGGCTGGGAGGTCCAAGAACTTTTGTTGGAACGTTTATTGATTATTGGGAACACCTTATATCTTTCGAAACTACAAGAGCTAAACAATTTGGAATTGAACATTTCGTATGCATTTCCGTAAATCCTAAAGAATCTGTACAGAGACCACTAGCGTTAGATGCACTACAAGCGATGTTAAAGTTTATAGATAGAGAAAGAGTTGTAGCAATTGGTGAAATAGGCTACAACCTTATTAACGAATTAGAAGAAGAGATTTTTTTAAAACAGCTTGATATTGCAACCATCAAAAAAATTCCTATTATGATTCATTTACCTCATCAAAATAAAACTAAAGGGATAGAAAGGATTGAAGAAATACTAAATCAAAATAGTAATAAATATGATAGGAAGAAAATTCTGATCGATCATAATACGGAAGAAACAATAAAAAAAACATTGGAGATGGGATTGTGGGCAGGTCTTTCGGTTTATCCTTTAACGAAACTTACACCAAAGAGAGCAATGGATATTATAAGAAAAAATGGATCAGATAGTATAATGATAAATAGTGCAGCTGATTGGGGGGTTTCCGATCCATTGAGTGTCCCATTAGTTGCTAGAGAAATGAGAAAAGAAGGATTTAAAAAAAATGAAATAGAAAAAGTTACAATGTTTAATGCATATGATTTTTATAAACAATCAGATAAATTTACTTGGAATCCTCAAATTCAGTGTTAGAATATTAACTACAATATATTCATAACTGCTAAGTTAGAAA
>JAATVK010000240.1 GCA_014523485.1 Nitrososphaerales archaeon TH5894 | reverse complement strand
TGTTACTATCATTTAGTTCAAACGCTTTTAAGAAATTTTCCCTTGATACTGCCATAAGAGAAATAGCTAAAATAGGTTATAAAGGAGTAGAAATTTTATGTGATATACCACATGCTTATCCTCCAGAGTTTTCAAAAGAACAAGCAAAAAAAATAAAAAATTTGATCTCAAATTTGAATATAGGAATTTCTAACCTTAATGCATTTACATTATATGCTGTAGGAGATGTTTATCATCCTTCATGGATTGAAAATGATAATAAGTTACGAGAAATCAGGGTTAAACATACAATAGATTGCATTTATTTGGCAAAAAACTTAGGTGCGAAAAACCTTTCAACTGAACCAGGAGGTCCAATTAATATAAAAAAGAATAAAATAGAATCAAATATCCAACTGAAAATATTCGCAGATGGGTTAAAAAAAGTCAAATCTATTGCAGAAGAAAATGATGTAAAAATATTAGTTGAACCAGAACCTTCTCTCCTAATTGAAAACTCTCAGCAATTTTTACAATTAATGAAAACAATAAGTTCTGACTATGTAAAATTAAATTTTGATATTGGACATTTTTATTGTGTCAAAGAAGATCCATCTGAAACAATATTGAAATTAATTGAATATATAGAGCATTTTCATTTATCAGACATAGCCAATAATAGAGTTCACTATCATCTTATCCCTGGAATAGGTTCTATAGATTTTGAACAAGTTTTTGATACAATAAAAAAGATTGGATATAAAGGATTTGTTACTGTAGAATTATATCCTTATCAGGATAATCCCATTTATGTAGCAAAACAGGCCTATAATTATTTAAAAGTGTTTATTTAAAAGTGTTTATTTAAAAGATTTATTAAATAATTCCATTGGTTTTACTATTTAAAAATTAATAAATATTTGTCTAATAGTATTTTTAGATCTTTAATTTTTCAAATATATTAAAAAAAAATAAAAAATAAAATAAAATAAAATAAAAATAAATAGTTCCAATTAAATCATTGTTAATGTATTTTAATATATAATAAATACTATTTCGTTAATAAATTTCATTGCTATAAAACTAATTAGTTAAATAAATATGTGAACTTATTTAAACGATATTAAAATGATGGTAAAATAAATAAAAATTAGCTCATCATTCAGATCTATATTTTATTTATAAAGTTATATAGTAAATCTTATATGTTATAGTCTAATACGGTATAAGAGTGCCTAAGTCTGGTTTTAAATCAATTACAGTCAGTGAGAACATCTATAAAAAATTCTTTAATATTTATGAAAAAAGGAAGAATGATTTAGAACTAAAAGGAATAACAAGTTTTTCAGGATATCTTACAAGCATGATGGAGGAGATGATGTTAAAGCATGAAGCATTTGCTAAACAAGCTCCTTTTATGGAAAAAATTTCAATTGACTCTGATCGAGTACTAGTAAAGGATAATAAAAGAAATAGAATAGCAGAAGTTATATTACGAAATGGTGAACTACGATGTTTGCTAGATGAAAAAATAGATTGTGTTCACATAGGATTTGTTTATTCTATTCCAGAAGTTTATATTGTATTAAACAAGAACGGAATGAAAGCTCCAAAATCATTACATTAAAAAATTTTATGATTGAATAGATAAAGAGAAATTAATCAATTTAAATAAATATTAAGAAATAATTAATATTTATAGTTGGATAATATTTATTATTTCTCAATTCCCTTATTACTTCAGTTTTTAGATTTATTTGGTGTAATGGTATTTGCTGTAACCGGCGCGCTCAAAGCAATTCAATATAAAATGGACATGGTTGGAGTTATAGTATTAGCTAGCAGTACAGGTTTGGCTGGAGGGTTAATCAGAGATCTCCTATTGGACAGATTGCCACCTAAAATTATATTAGATCCTTATTATCTAACCATTGCCGTAGCTACAGGTATTATTGTATTTTTTTTACATCCTTTTTTTAAGGAACGTGAAGAATTATTTTTAAAGTTTGATGCAATAGGTTTAGGAGTCTTTACTATCATAGGAGCCAGTATTGCTTATGAAATGTTGGGATTAAATTTTCTAGCTATGTCTTTAGCAGGTATTTTTACTGCCATCGGGGGCGGAATAGTAAGAGATGTTTTTGTAAAAGAAATTCCTCTAGTATTCATCAAAGAGTTATATGCATCAGCAAGTTTTTTAGGAATTATTATCTTTTTTATCCTGTTATACTTTGGTTTCAATTACTATGTTTCGATGATTGTCTGTATAGTTATTATTACGTTATTTAGACTGTTAGCAATGAAATATAATTGGAATTTACCTACCAAATCGTATTTAGGAAAAGAAAGACATAGATGATCAAAAATTGTTTGAATCTTCCGATACAAAATTTGACAGTAGTAAAAGAATAGGAATGAGAATAAAGAAAGGAGGAAGAGGAGGAGGAGGAAGAGGAGATGAAGAGAGGAATGGTAATAATAACCTATAGTGTTCTTGTGATATTTTATTTAAGGTGTGAATTTATATAATGTCATTTCAAAAATCTTTAAATTTGTAATTACTTATTATAGTTCTTATTTTTGGTAAGTTATCTATAAGACAAATTATTAATAATGATATTCCGCTTCCTAAAAAAAATCCCCCTAAAACATCAAATGGATAATGAACTCCAACATAAATTCTTGAAAAGCATACAAATCCTGCATCAATAACTAAAACAATAGGTAAGATTTTTGTATATTTATTTCCTTTAAATAAAATCAAGATAGTTACAGCGCCAGCTACTATTAGAGTAGAATGTCCGGAGGGAAATGAATAATTTGTATCTGCAGACATTAGTGTATCTAAGTCAGGAACAAAAGGTCTTGGTCTTTCAATATAATCTTTAATTATAGAAACAAGGGGAATCAAGATTAAAATAGAGATTCCTGATATAATGACTGTTTTCCTTCCATTTTTACCTCCAAATATGAAAATCAATATCAGTACAAATGGTAAAAATATTTCTCTTCCATAAAGTGTGATCAGAATCATAAATTGATCAAGCTCTGCCGGCAGTTTTACATGAAATTCATTTATTGCAATAAAAAGAGATACATCCATATTTATAATATTATCAAAATATATATTATTTGATTTATTAATTACTATTAAAGATAACAATATAAAAGATACAAAGCAAATAATTGTTAAAAAAAAAATTCTAGTCATAATTTAATATATATAAATTTCTTTAGCTTAATAATAACATACTGAAAATGATAATAATGATAGATAGAGAAGATTATGATTGTATAATTATTTATTACCAAATACTATTTACAATATGCACTAGCTCTTACTGTCAAATAGAGATTAAGGACCATAATTATAAACTATATTAAATAAATAAAAAAAATAAATAAAGTATTTTGATTTTGTGTTAAATGGTTCTTGCCTAAACGGACGTATCAGTCGGTTCTTAAAAGGCTACTAATTAATTCGGAGATTCTTTTATCAAGAATATTATAATGTGAATCTGTTAGCTTTCCTTTTTTAAATAAATTAGTTACTTCTTTTCGAATCTCTTCCAATTGTTTAACTCCTTCTAACTTGTCTTTTTTTAATGCCTCATAAGTAAAGTCTATTCTATTCATGCTTTTATTCAGATAACTTCTTTCTCTTCTTTTAAAATACCAACCCGCAAATATAGACGTAGAACCAACTATAGCAGCTACCATTCCAATATATGCCTCAGTTGAGATAGCCGGTTTGAAATGAGCTACTAATAAGTTATTTTCTGTTACGTTTAGTGTTATAGGATTTTTATTATCTGAGATCATATTTGCCCAAGAATCAAACGAGTATCCTCGAGATGCATGAGCAATACATTTTATTTCAGTATTTATGGGATGCAACCAAAAACTCTGTGACGGTAACTTTGAATTGTTACATTCTATTGTCCCTGCATTTTCTGGTTTTATTTCTACGGATAACTGGACAACTACACTATCAGTTTTTCCATCAATTACCATAACCCCATTCGAAACTGTATTTGTAATATAAATTAGGTTTGTATCAGGATTAAGAGATAATTTATTAGCTAAAAGTGGAAAAGTTAGATTTATAGGTATATCAAGAATAGGATCATTAGTACCATTGTGTTGATTGTTATTTGGTTTAACTGATAAATCCTTAATTTTTTTATTAGTTACTCCATCTATTACAGATACTGTATTGTCACCATTATTAGATACATATATGTGATTTGTTAATGGATTCACCACAATATCTACTGGATCATCTCCAACTTTTATTGTTGAGTTGACCTTATTGGTTTTTCCATCTATTACAGAAATTGAATTAGAACCATAATTTGCTACATAAATTACATTTTCTTTATAGTTTATATTTATTCCTGTAGGTATATTTCCTCCTGAAATTTTATTAACAATGTTTTTCGTTTTTTCATCTAAAACAGAAACAGTATTATTTTTTAGATTAGAAAGATAAATTGTTTTTGTTAATGGATTAACAGCTACACCATAAAAAAGGCCATTCAATTGCACGGTACCTGTAACTTTATTACTAATACCATCTATGATTGATAAAGATGATGATTCTTTACCTAGATTTGTAACATATATTCTATTGTCTGAAGGATTTATAGATATACCTACAGGGGAATCGCCAACATTTATATTTGACAGTCTTTGATTTGTAGAACCATCAATAACAGAAACAGTATTTGAACCCCTATTGGTCACATATATTCTATTATTATAGGGATTTACTTCTAAATCATATGGAAAGTTATCTACTTGAATTGTAGTTTCAATAGTATTGGTATTGCCATCTATTACTGTAACCGAGTTAGAGAATTGATTTGCGACATATAGCTTGTTAGTAACAGAATTTATTCCGACTCCTACAGGATAACTACCTACTGGTAAAAATGGCTTACCAACATTTTCGGAAATTACTTGTTCATCCAATTGAGAATAAGTAAATGATAGTGGTATCTGTAATAGCAATAACATTATAAAAAAGATAAAATAAACCAATGAAAATCTTTGAATCAAACCATCCAACACATACATACACCATTCTTTTTTAATGATATAAAAATAATATTTTATTATTAAAACAAGAATTATATATATCCTACTTTAAAAAATGGTAGATAAACATATGATATAATGAGTCATATGATAACTTTATAAAAAGAAGAGAGAATAATATATAACAGAAAGAAAAATTTGACTAAACTCAACTATTTATCATCATTATTATTTATAATAATAGGTGTTTTTCTTTATATCACTTCTAATGTATATCAATCTGTTTCAGCTCAAGATGTAAAGGAAGAAGAGTCTAGTAATGATATTTTTAGCGATTTGAGCAGAAATCTTCCTAGTATTGACGAAGATATGCCTAATAATAATGAACAGCCTCTGGAAAGTGAATCACCATTATTTGAAAATCCTGACACAGGAGGACTCGATGAAAATAATGAGATTAGTAATGGTGAGAATATGGGAGAATCCAATGAACAAGGGACCACTAGTGAAACTATAGAAAAAACTTTGACTAATGAATTTAGTGATAGTGGTCAAGAACCAGATGTTATTAATGAAGAAAAAGAAGACGACCTTGGTAGTAATCCAGAAACATCATCGTCTTCCAGCGATGAAGTGAACAATGATGATGCTAATAATAATAACAACAACATCGTAAATCCTTCAGATTGATTAAAATAAATAATAATATATAATTAGCAAGAAAAGATAATAGAATAAATAATCTATGGAAAGAAATTTAATCCTCTCGATAACATATTATTTTTAAATTTATGAAGTTTAGTATAATCTTTTATAAAAATATAGTTCCATCTTTGGTTATTATATTATTTTCTATTATAATTATTCTAGTACCTATCAATTCATTCGGAGAATTTCCAATTTCTATTGTGGACCAAAAAATTTTCAAAGATTTAAATGGAGATTGGAATTTGGTCGGTGTAGTACAGAATAATGCAGGTACGCCTATAAAAGTTAAAGTAGGTGTAAATATAACACAACCAGATAAACCATCTTCAATTTTAACAAGTAATACATTTACTAATGTAATATACCCATATGTCGCTGCTCCATTTAAGTTTACTATTAATGGTAATGAATTCTTTAATGGGTTTGCCTATCCTGTTGAAACCAAAGAAGTAGCGAGGCCATTTTTAATGGACTTGACGCAGAATTATTCAAATCTTGCGACAGGCGAAGAAAAGTCTTTAGTTGGTACAATAAAAAATACAGGTCCCAATATAATTAAAAATGTTGCAGTATATGCTTCTGTTCATTCAATTAATGGTACTCAAATAGATTCTGTAAAAAGTTCCATATTCCCTGTCATTTATCCAGGGAAAGAGGTTCAATATAAAATTCTTCCTGATCCCGCAATAAAAAATGACGTTTATTATTATAGTTGTGCAGGATTGGATATCAATGCTCCTATATCTACCCTTGATATTGGCCAAGGAGAATATATTGTTTTTAATTTAGAAAGTGCTTCTATGATTAGCAATCTTAGATATGAAAATTCGTCCGATAGTATAATTTTTGAAGTTAAGCCATATAACCCCTCTGGCGGAGCTACTAATTTTAAAATTCCCCAAATTTCTTCAAATCAAAAGATAGAAATTTTATTAGATGGGAAACAATATGAAAATAAATTAGTTACTATGAGTGGCAAAACAATTAGTATGGATATATTCATTCCAAAAGACAAACATGTGGTAAAAATATCAGGAATTAGAAATCAACTTTAAATATTTACACCACCACACAGTTGAGTTAATATTAATATTGGATATCAATGATACTAGTTTGGTTATTCTAGGAAATTTTTTATAAATAAATTTTATATAACATTATTACATAATTTCTCTCAATAACTCTCTTATATTGAATTCTCGTTATAGAATTAGACACTGTCTACACTAATTCGACGGAAATAACGCTGTTGAATGATGTGATGTGGTATCAGCTGACTTGTGCAGGAAGGCTATACCAAAGCTGAAAATTGATGGGTAACGGTGAGCTAGGTCAATTATCGTTGATTTAGCTCATCGTGTTTCTTTTATTTATTCTAAAAAAATATTCTAGTATAAATTTCGCTATAATTTTTTATAAACTTTTAATAATTTTATTAATAGTTATAATATTTAATTGAAAATAAATAGCAAAAACAAAATTAATTATAAAATATTTCATAAAAGTTATAATTTACTATGTATATTTATTAAATAGGGTAAAATTATGAAATCTTCCAAATTAACAAGAAGGGAAGAAAGACGATTTTTTAACCATGAATATCTAAGAGATAGTATTTTTCCACGATATAAAGAATGTGAGTCTTGTAAAATTAGAACACAACTGACATGTTTAATATGCAACTTTTGTTGGAGTTGTCATTGGAAGATAGAAGAATTAGCTAAAATTCCAGATTATCTGTAAAAATTGATAAAAAATATAGATTAAATTACTTTAAAATTTTGCAAAAATAAATTATAAATTTCTATAAACTATTAATATTTGTATTTTTGAATATAGTGGTATGGATTATGATAACCTTTGTAAAGCTGTAATTGATATTGACCCTCAAATAAGATTTGCAGGAATATGTGATGAATCTGGAGAGATAAAATATGGAGGTCAAAGAGAAGGAGTAGAAGATGTGCTAACTAGTGACGAAACAAGGAAATCAAATTTACAGGCTTTAGCGAGATGGGGATTGAGAAATTCTTTATCTCCCAAAATAGGGAAAGGAAAATACGCAATGGCAGAATATGAAAAAATTAAAAGAATTACGATTCCATTGGACGATGATCACTTATTGCTTATTACCACAGAAGTACAAGCAGATCATGGTAAAGTTATTACTGATACGCTAAAGTTATTAAGTGCAACTGATTAATGGTAGAAGCCTTTGTTTTAATAACGTGCGAAGAAAGTCATGAAGAAAAAATAATAGAAGAATTAACCGGAATAAATGAAATATTAACAACAAATAGGGTTAAAGGTCCGTACAATATACTTGTCAAGATAAAAGGAGAAACATTCGATACAATAATAAAAACAATTACATCAGAAATCAAGACAATTGACAAAATTCAGTATACTCTAACATTGAAAGTCAAACATAATACCTAGAACAACAATCATAATAGACTTATTTGTATCCAAATCAATTGTAGTAGCAATAATAGTCAAAATAAAATAAATACTGCTATATATAGTGTGTCTTGTGTCTTGAAAGTGAATCTTAATTTTATATTAATTTTTCAGATTTAACAATCCATTTACCGGATTTCTTGTCTATGATAAGGTTACCAATTATACTTCCTTTTTTATACACTTTTGCTACTTCTTTATTAGCACCAATTAAAGAGAGAAAAAATGAATTTTTCTGATGATAGCCAGATTCAATTACTTTAGTTGATAATTTCCTGCTGACCTTCACTATTAGGTTTCTAGCGAAGGACCAATCTCCTTTCCAAGAGATAATTTCAAAATTACCAAAATTTTTGGTTTTTAATAAATAACCTTCTAATTTTGCTTCAAATTTTTTACTATTCTCTAAGGCATAGGAATTCATCCATGTGATGGCTTCTTCTGCCTTTCGATCCTCTATGCCAAAGTTATCTGTAAATGCCAAGTTATAGAATTTAAACTGTATAGCTATTAATTAGTATCATTTTGAATTAATAACATTAACAAGTTTCACTATTTAAAAATAATATAAGAAAAAAATTCTTACGTTCCATATTGTAGTCTGAAACCAGATCTATGAATCAAATTTTAAATTAGTTTTTAGTAAATTCAAAATTAATTATTCTAATTCGTTTAGGATCTCCATTAAACTCTTGAAGGAAAGATGTCGTATAATTTTCTTGATACCCTTCAAAAGCAGTTAATACAATATATCCTATTGACTGAAAAATTTGTTTTAAATTCTCTACTTCTTTATAAAATTCATAATTTGACACTGGTTGGAATAACTCATTAGTTATTTCTGTTATTAAAATGAATTTCCCTTGTCTCACTAATTTTTTATAAATAATTTTGTATAAGATTTCCCAGTTACTCTTATAATTCTTATCTATATATTTAGGATCAGGCAAAACTGATATAACTTTATGAATCGAATTATCTTCAAATAAAGGTAAAACGGCTTCAAATAAGGTATGAAGTATCTTAACATTTTGTGATTTAATATTATATTTTGCTTTATTAAAATAACTTTCCTGTTTTTCTATGCCTATAAAATAATAATCCTGATTCTTTTCTGAGAGTAATTTTAATAAATTACCATCACCCATTCCCAGCTCCACAACTAATTTTTTATCTTTTGGAATATCAGCAAGGAACTCTTTAGACATATACATCAATAAATATAATGAATTTATATTTAGATTATTTGTATCTTTAAAAATTAATTGTAGAATTTTTTAATTAATTTTGAAAAATATATTTATAGTAAGTACAATGCTACAGGTTATTACATACAAACAATGAAAAATCTTTATTTAATGTATGTATATAATTGCAGTTGATCACTGCGTTTAAGTAAATTTTTTATAATAAATATGTCTTTAAATATATACCAAAAATATTGATCCATATTTATATATCTAATATAAATTTAATTTACTGCATCTGTTAGCTCAAAATATTAAATTGACTTTTTAGTTCCAAACATACGTAACTGCTACTATTATTATTAACTCATTTTAAATTACTATATTTTAATATGAGAATAGATAAAGATATTGCCGTAGATCTAGCAGTAGAGAAATTCTAGATGTATGTTTAAAACAGCATCATTAATTATATATCTGTCCTCTCATTTCACCTTCAGGATGATCATCGCTTTGAACATACACATAAGATTGACCAGATTTAAAGAATCCAATTAATTCGTTAAATGACGAACCTTTTAATGGACCTGTCAAATTTTTTTCCTCTAATACACCTTCAACTGACAATCCTGGTCCTTCTCTACAATGTCCTTCTCCTATTTTTTCATCACATAATGATAAAATAGTTGGACCGTTTTCTCCGTACGTTCCTAAATGTATCTGAATTATTTCTACATCATCGCCATCTAGATAACTCATCCCTTCCACGATTACCTTATATGATAATACATTCGATGAATAGTCAAATGACAGATACGCTATCCCGTGTGAATCCAAGTAATAATATCCATTATCAGATATAACTGGATAAGGGTCTAATTGGGCAACAAATTCATCTCTATAATCATAGTGATTGTTATATGTATAACCATTTAAATAATTAGTTCTATACTGTGCATAACCAATGGATGGTTGTTGTTGTTGATTATGATTAATATTAAGTATAGCAGGTTCATTAATATATTCAATAAAGTAGTAATTATTGTCTTGGTTAATAGTATCATACATATCTGAGACAAAAGAATCATTTACTTTAAATAGTGAGCTCTTGAAGAAGATGGGTTTATTTATTTCTTCGAATGCATAAACATTTTTATAGGTGATGTATATTGGTCCAGAAAAAATAGTAAATACGAAAAGTATAGTAAAGACTATTATTTTCGTATTCATACTTACTAATTCCATTCTACATATTTCAAGAATTTGAAAGATCATATACTATATGCTATAATATGATTTGCATACATAATATTGTAATATATTAAAATAAATAATTAAATGTAATTAAAAGAAAAGGATTTTTGTAAATGAAAAATATTATAGATTTTTGATAGGAATTTTTTATTAAATTAACCATAGCAAATATTTTCTTTGTAATGCTGATCTCATACGAATGAATATACCTTGTCAATAATTTAGGCTTCGATTTAATTGCTTTATTAGGTACTATGATAAAATTTTCATAACATAAAAATAAACAATAGAAACTTAATAAATAAATTAAAGTGGTAGAGACAACATTATATCTATCTTTAAAAAATTAATTATTTAAATTGAATATTTTCTTAAATTAAGTTAAATGGCATATTCGGTTAGATTTAGTTAGGGAGGC
>JAATVK010000239.1 GCA_014523485.1 Nitrososphaerales archaeon TH5894 | reverse complement strand
TAAAATTTAATCTCTTTTTTATTATATTTTTCATATAGATGCTGAAATTTTAACACCTTTTCTTGGATAAGATTACCATTAACGTCATATAGTTTTGAAAAATTAGCACGAAAAATCAGTTTTTCAGATGAATCAAAAAAACGAATACTGAAGCTTTCACGATTGTGAGAATTGTTGAATTCTCTAACAAATCTTGCGTTTGCAACTTCTTTTATATTAAGATGAATATGCCACGGAGAGATTTCATCTCCTATAGTGGCCCATTCATCTCTGATTTTGAATTTCATCTTTTCTTGTAATCGTGCTTCACAAATTCCTCCGGAATTTCTAATAGAAAAAATTATATCAGATTGTAGAAGAATATCACAAATTAAATTTTCAAAAGATTTAGCAATCACAGATCACAGATAATCAAATCCATTAATAAACATAATTTGAAAACTAATTGATAGTAAACAAGGCTCATTTCAAAAGATATATACCACAATCTAACTTATTTTAAGAAATATCCAACTGAAAGTCGGTATGATTTTTTATTTCTATGAGAGAATAAAAAGTCATTTCTTTATAAATGAAATATTCTCTCTATTTTATAGAGTTTCTCAATATCGTTAACCAAGATTATGAAGCACCAACAATTAACATCTTAACATACCACGATAACTAGTAAAATAAAATCTAGTAAATAATGATGATAGATTTACATTTATTTGGGGTTAAGAAAAATATTGAGAATAAACTCCAATGTCTACTCAGCAGAACAAACACTTTCCTAGAAAAATGGTATTTCTATCTTTTACATCGTTGGCTTTGATATATACAATAATGTTGATAGGCGTTTATATTACCTCATCCTATCAAGGATTGTCATGTCCAGATTGGCCATTATGTCCTAACGGTTTAGGTATTCCAGGTCCAGATTATCTTTTAGAACATATCCATCGTATGTTGGTCATAATTACCAGCGGTTTTATTTTTGCAACAGCTATTTATGCATATATTAACGCAAGATCCGTGAGTACAACTGCAATCTTAGCGGCCGTCATAGTTATTATTCAAATAGTATTGGGTATGATTATGGTATATTCAAAATTGCATGCCTTACTAGTAGCAACACATCTTGCAACTGGAATTTTATTATTTGCAATGTTATTATTAACTTTTATTTCATCATATAGAGAAAGAAAAAATTCATTAGTTAAATAGGATATACAAAAAAAATATACATAGATAAAAAATAAATTAATTCGATAGAAAAATCAATTATAGTTTAAATTAGTTAAAGAATAAAAAAAATATTATTATTCATTAAATATTGAATAAATTGTTATCATTATTAACAAAATAAAAAATTAATACTGAATAAAATATAATAAAGATAGATCATACTTTGGATGTCAAGATATTCTGAAAAATATAGTATTTATGTTATTATTAAATGTCAGCATAAAATAACCTAATAATTTACAAGATAAGATATAGCACTAATTATACTATCGTAATTTATATTAATTATCTATATTATCAGAATTTTCATTATGTAAATTTATAAATTCGTTGTAACCTTCGTCAAAGTCTTTATGTAAATTCTTTAATAAAGCAATAAATTTGGAGTCCTTTGATAATTGTATTTTCATTTTGTTTTCATATTCGTAAAGTGTGACTTTTACATCATCATTTAGATTTGGATTAATTGAGAGTAAATTTGTTTCATTATACATAATTGTTAATTTAAAACATAATCTTCGTATTAACCATTCTAAATCAAACTTCAATTTATCAAAAATTTTGACTTTTTCTTCTTCTGTTTCAGCTGATTTAATATCATCTATAGAATTTAAGCTTACCTTACAACATTCTTCTAGATAACTAACAATTTGGGAATAAAATCTTCCGGTACCGGTCTTAATTGTTTTTTCATTAAAGAATTGGTAAATTAAAGTTTGTAAAATTATATTATCTTGATATTTTATCAAAAATTGTGGAGGATAAATGGAAATATTTTGAAACACATAAAATAATCCATATGTAGTAAATTTATAATTCTTAATATTACTTAGAAACTTGCCTTTTGTAACATCTATAAATCCAATATCTACTAAGCGTTTTGAAATCAAATAGGAGGCATCACTATTATCTGGAGATGGATTTCTTAATTTAAAATAAGAAGAAAATTTAAATGATGGATCATGACCTCGAATAAGTTTCATTATAAATGATCGCTCCTCTTGTGTCAAATTGATTTTTGGATATGACAACAATGAGGATATATAATCTGAGTAAACCATGATTAGTATAGTAATTGTATTAGAGATTTATAAGTTATATAAATTTATTAGAAAAATTATAGTCCAAAGTTATATTTATATTAAATTTAATATATTATTGTGTCAATTTCTATAACAACAACCTCTACAACATTATATATGTCCTATTACTTGAACAACTAATAATAAATAAATAAATAAATGACTACTGATTACTTAATTTATTGGAAAATCCAATGTTGCATTTTCTAATTCTAGAATTGGAATGTAAATAGAATGAGGATCGTTTCCTACATCATCAATATATTTATATTCTCCGCTTTGTTTATTTAACTGAACAAATTTGGTTAACGGTTTTTCTGATAATATATTATAATGTATCAAATTGCCTCCTATTGAACTATTATAGATAAACATAATATTTTGGTTCTTATAAGTTAGAAAATAAAGCAATGAGCTAATACCCAACGCCGATTGGGCTGATGACAATATTATCTTGAACATATCTTCAAGAGAACTATACTTTAGATATCTAAAATTAAATTTATTATTTTCTGACACGCTAATCAATAAATAATTACCCCTTATTAGACCTTGCTAAAAAAATCTAATAAAGTAAGAAGAATAAATAAAAGTAGTTTTTATTATAAATTAAAAAATAAATTTTATTCTAGACCATTATTATAATTAATTTTCTCCAAAATCTAATCTAAACCAAAAATCTTATAAGTTAATTTGTTGCAATCCACGAACTAGGATCAAATGATTCATGTAAATAGAATTTATAACACTGATTGTATGGAATTTATGAACCAATTAAAAAAAGAGGATTTTATAAAAATTGATGCAATAATAACATCACCTCCTTATAACATTAACAAGTCATATTCTAGATATAATGATAAAAGAGATAAAAATGAATATCTTTTATGGTTACAAAAAATCGCTAACAAAAGCTTACAAGTTTTAAAAGAAGATGGATCATTTTTCCTAAATGTGGGTGGAAGACCTGCAGACTATATGCTTCCTTTTGAAATTTGTAGTAAATTTATAGAAGCTGGGTATAAATTACAAAATACAATCCATTGGATAAAATCAATATCAATCGAAGTAGAGGATATAGGAAAAAATAACTTTATAAAAACTGATTCGTCTATAGGACATTTTAAACCTATAATCAGTGAGAGATTTCTAAGTGATCTTCATGAATACATATTTCACTTTACCAAAAAAGGAGATAAAGCGATTGACAAATTGGCTGTAGGTGTAACATACCAGGACAAATCAAATATAGGAAGATGGAAATCTGCGAAAACAGATAAGAGAGATAGAGGAAATATCTGGTTTATTCCTTATAATACAATTCAAGAAAAAAGACCTCATCCTGCAACATTTCCTGAAAAACTACCATACTTGTGTATTAAATTACATGGTATAAGAAAAAATACAGTTATTTATGATCCATTTATAGGAATAGGTACTACAGCTTTGGCATGTATTAATTTAAACGTAGAATTTTTAGGCACTGAAATAGATAACAAATATATAGAAATTGCCAATGAAAATATAAAACTTAGGTATATAAAAAATAAAAAATCCTAGTTTATTGATATGTTTATTTCTTTTCCATCAATTTCAATGGACTTGTAGTCAATACCTTCTCTCTTTTCTTCAGATAAAACTACAGATTTGACTCTAACTAAATAAGTTAAATCGTTTGTATGTAAAGATAAAGAAGATACCTCATCTTTTTCTAGGTCAGCAATATATGCAGTTGATAGAATTTCAGTAGGATTATAGGATTTTTCTTTACGTAATTGTTGCAAGTTTCTAGCCAAATCACGGACTAGACCCTGTGTAATTAAGTTTTGATCACGATTTGTAGACATAAATATCATTAAACTTTCTTTTTCAGCATAAACATAACCTTCCTTAACTGAAAATGAAATTTCCAAATCTTTCTCATAGAGATTAATAAAGGAAGAAGGGGAAACCTTTTCATAATTTAAGCGAAATTTTTTAGCTGTTTTAAGAGTATGAAGAACCTCTACTTTGTCAAATTTTTCAAATTCGGATATAACCTTACCTATATCAGATTTAACTTGTGGTGCTACACTTTTTCGAATAATACTAATTAAGGGTAAAATAGGGAGATTGGCATTGATCATTTCTAGAATTTTTTCTACTGTATTTGATGTGTGAATTTGTTTGACCTTATAGGATTGTACATTCAATTGATTTTTCAAAATTTCAGATATATCATTTTTAGCCAACTCTCTATCGAGTTGATTGGGATTGTAATAGTTTTCCGTAGCATTATTACTATTATTAGATTGTGCTAATGTTTCTTTATCTAAAATAGAACATATCACCATTTCTGTTACAGGCCATCTTCGCTTAATTTTTGCTTTCATTCTTGCAGAATTTGCTAAAGAGATAATTGTTTTTATTCTTTCAAAAATATTCTCTAGATCTTGATCAATTAAAGAATTTTCTAATTCAGGCCATGTTGAAAGAAGTATACTATCTTTAGAAGAATCAATCTCTTTTAGATTTTTTAATTTACTAAAGCAATTCAAATAGAGATATTCTGTAACAAAGGGAGATACAGGATGAAGAATAATATCAATTTTCTCAAGTACATAATCTAGAATTGAAAAAATTGTAAGCCTTCTGTCTATTTCCTCAGCACTATCGTTCCAAATATAATTTCGTGTAAGTGGTATGTAGGTTTGACTGACATTATTTATAATAAATTCTTCAATAGCTTTTGTTGCTTCATGAAATCTGCAGTTTTCAAATAAGAAATCAATCTTTTTTATTAAACTTTGTAATACCGAAAGCAGCCATTTTTCAGGAGTTTCTAATAAATTATTTTTAATTACCCATTTGAGGTCATGAATACTTCTATCAAAATTGTCGAGAACACTATTTTGTTTTAAATAGATATGCAAATAGTAAAGTGTACTCAGGATTTGATATGGTCTTGAGGTCATTTCCTTTAGGCTGAAATTCAATGCTTCTATAGGTGACGATTTCCAGATAAAATAAAATCTAACTAGATCTACTGAATTCTTTTCAAGCATTAAATTGGCTTCTATTACATTTCCAGCACTTTTACTCATTTTATTACCTTTTTCATCCAATACATGTCCTTGAAAAAGAAAAGATTTGAATGGTGCAATAGGTTCATTCTTTAAGATTACATTTTGCATTAATAGAGAATATGACCACCCTCTGGTCTGATCTATTCCTTCAGTTAAAAATAATGCAGGAATCAATTTTTTATAATCACTATCGTTGAATGATGCAAAAGGAGCAGCACCACTATTATGCCAAGTGTCAAGTACATATGGTTCTCTTATCATTAAGGAATTACATTTAGAACAGTTTATCTTTATTTGATCTATCCATGGTCTATGTAGTTCGAAATGTTGTCCATTATTGATAAGAGAAAGATTTGCATCATTTACTGTTACAATTTCATTATATTGTTGATCTTTTTTGTTGTCAAGTTTTAAAATTAAGTTGTTATTTTTATCTCTAACAAGATTAGAAGATCTATTCACAAGATCATTTTTATTTGATAGTAATTCTTTATGTTTGCAACTGGAACAGATCCAAATAGGAATAGGGGTACCCCAAACCCTTTCTCTGGATATACACCATGGCACTTTTTCTTTGATTATTTCTAGAAATCGGTTTTTTGGAGCTTCAAAAAAATACTCTACATAGTTTGCAGCCTCAATAGGTCTATCACCCAATTTATCGATCATATAAAAATATTCTCGTCTTGCCAACCACACAAGTTTGTGGTGAGAACGCCAACATGTTGGATACTGGTGTTTTATCTTTCCAATTTTAACACTAGCCTTTAAATCTTTCATAATTTGCACTATTTTCTCATCAGTATCACGAACAAAATATCCACTAAATGCTCCTGCTTGATCTGTAAATACTACTCTATCATCAATCGGAACAAAAATAGGAATATTTTTCTTTTTTGCGATGTTGAAATCTTCTTCTCCATTAGCGGGAGATAAGTGTACTATTCCACTTCCTGTTGTTATATCTACGAAATCTTCAGATACCACAAAGTGAATAGATTTGGAATCTGCAAGCTTTTTAAGTTCTGGAATTAAGTCTAATAATGGATGTATATAATACTTTCCATCCAGATCTTTACCTTTTATTATTTTTTGAATTTTATAAGATTCTATATGAAGCTCATTCATAAGCTGTTCTAATCTAGTTTCTCCTACAATCCAGAGTTGTTTATCTGTCTCGACGTACACATAATTAGCATCAGGATTTACTCCTACAAGTTCATCTGTAACTAGGGTAAATGGCATAGTAGTCCAAACTACTAAATATGCATCTTCGTCTACTAATCGTACCTTATAATAAAAAGAGGGATCTTCAACAGTTGTATATCCTTGATTCACTTCGGAATTACTAAGAGAAGTTTGACATGATGGACAAAATGCAACAACTCTAAATCCCTCTTCCAAAATTCCATTATTCCAAGCAGTTTGGAGATATGACCATTCTCTTTCGATATAATCATCATGAAAAGTCCAATACCCATTCTCATAATCAAAAGACATTCCAAGCAATTCATCGACCTCAACCCATTTTTTGTTGTATTTCTTAACAATGGATTTACACGTTTCAACAATTGTTTTTATTCCCACTTTGTTAATATTTTCTGTTTTATTTCCTGTTAATCCTAATTCTTTTTCTGCCTGTAACTCTACTGGTAAACCTTGAGTATCCCATCCAGGTCTAAATATTATTTTGTTCTGTTTTAAAGTCTGAAATCGGAACCATAAATCTTTTATTATTCGTCCTCTTAAGTGACCTACATGTGGTTCTCCATTCATGGTTGGAGGACCATCAACGTACCCTATGATTTCTTTATTTTGTCGAATATCTATTTCTTTTTTGCAAAACTCTTCATACCTGATTAATTTCTTGTAGCCACGTATCTCATTTTCGATGATCTTGGGATCGAATTGTCCATGAAGTTCCATAAATATATAAGAAGATGATGCTATAGAACCATCCTTTATATTTTTGGATAATGGTATAATCCCATTTTTAGCTACTAAAATAAAGGATATCTTATAAATAAAATAAGACTAATTATAGGTTAATTCTTAATTTATTATTTTGATTGAGTTTATTATTTTTTCAACCACTGGTAAATCTTTATCAAAATTTTCATTTGTAGACTGATAAGTTAATGTAAATAATTTTTTATCAATAATTGAAAAAATTTCCAAAAGTTTACCTTCAAGGCCATTATCTTTATATTTATATTGGACACTATGAAAAGATGAAGGATTACCATCTATTGTATACTTGTTTAGTTTTTTTTCTAAAACTTTATACACCTTATATCCAGAAGATGAGGCATACATACCAAAATTTTCTGATTCATCTAAAATAATTTTATTTGTAAACTTGTCAGAATCTGCAAGTGAGGAAAATGAGATTCCGATAAAAGAGAATGGATTATTTTTAATTAGTTTAAAATCAAGTACATGAAATTTGGATAATTTCTGTTCTACGTTCCACTCCCCAGGAGGATATTTAAGTTCAAATTTATCATTGGAAAAAGTCAACCAATTTGCAGTTGTTGATGGTGCAGTGTCAATTTTACTACTATTGGTGCTGTTATTGCTGCTGCTATTGTTGTTGCTGCTAATATTATTGTTATTAACAGTAAAATTAGAGGTTTGACCAAAAGAAAATTTAGAACTATTAGTAATTTCCAAATCAAGTGAAACAATGAGAAGAAAAATTACTGATAACGCTAGTAGTAGGGTTGTTATGTAATTGAGCATCCTTATGTTAAACAAAGATTGTTAATAATAGTATTCTTTATCTTAAATTTTGAAATTAGAATGTATTCAATAAGCTAAATAAATAAAAATAGTAGAATAGACGAAGATATTAGGTTCAGTTCAGTTATATGAGTGGTAGATAAATAGAAAATTTATTTAACTAATATATCCCATATTAGACTTTCTATTTTGAGGTAACATTAAATCTTCTTCTTGTTCTTCAGTAGGAACACTTTGTGGAAATTGTCCAGACTTTGCCATCATCTGCTGTTCTAGATTTTTAATAAGTATTTCGGTATCTTTAGATCTTTTATTCATTTCATCCATATTGATATGTATTCCCAGTACATTATTCAAAATTTCTAAAAGATTTTTTGATGCTTTTGCATCAATTACATATCCAGATGTTTCACCTAACAGACAGATTCCTTCTATTCCACGAAGTTTCCCCAAACCAAGTATTAGACCATTCATTCCCGTAATATTTCCATTGTCAAGGGTTGAAATATTAAAGGATCTAAAAGATTTTACCATTTCTGGGTTAGTAGCTGTTCCATAAATTTTTGGATCATGTACAAACGTACCCGTAACATACGATGCTAATGAATAGATATTTGAAATCTTGAATTTTGTAATCAAGTCTAAAATTTGTTCAGATAATAAATATTCTGCACCTGGCACGACTGGCTGTGAATCACCAGTGAGCAGAATTAAATCTTTAGAGGATAATGTATCACTAGTAGTAGGTTTTAAGGAGTCGTTTGATTGCGTAGGACCATTAATTGATTGATTTAATTGAACTTCTTGTACATTATTAATATCTTTAATTTCTTTTCTGTTTTTTTTGCTTGTTTTATTAATATTATTATTCTTTACATAGTAAAGACTATTTTTAACTATACTAGTTGTTCCGTCGGCCTGTATTACTACTTGTGGTGAAAAATATGATGAAAAAAGATCAGCCATATGAATAGCACCAAGTTCCTTTATCAAATAATCAACTGCTAATTTACCTACTAATCCGGTTCCAGGAAATCCGCAAATTAAATAGGGTGAATTTAAAGACGGTGTTTTTTTTTCCGAAAAAACTATCTCGATAGGTTTTGCCATAGAAAACATTGTTTAAACTATAATCTGTTCTTTCTTTCTTTAAATGTTCCGGGGTCGATACAATAGAACTCTTCTATCAATAACAAACAAAAGACGGGTTAGCTTAAAATAGTGAGATCCCAAATAAATCAAGGAAGGTTTATTGATTATAGTCATTTTAATAAAATATTGGAATCTCTTGAACTAGTGACAGTAAATGACAATAGTATAAAAAAAGTACTAGTGCCAAGAAAAAATTCGTCAAGAAAGGGAGATAATGGAATTGTACTAGTCGTAGGCGGAAGTAGAATTTATCATGGAGCTCCAATATTGGCATCAATGGCCGCTTTACGGTCTGGTACAGATTTGGTATATACAGCAGTTCCGAGTATCAATGTAGAATCAACTAGATCATATTCACCCAATCTCATAGTAATACCTCTAGTTGATCAGAGATTAACAATGGGTTCAGCAGCACGATTAATTAAATCACTTCCAAAAAAAGTAGATGTAGCAACAATCGGTATGGGTATGAATATAGCTAAAAAAGAAGCACTATTGAGTTTGGTGGAGAAATTATTAAAAAAAGGAACCAAACTAGTACTTGATGCATCTGCATTAATTCCTGAAATATTGCCCAAAATAAAGGGCTCGCATTGTATTATTACTCCTCATGGAGGAGAATATATGAGAATTTTTGAAACAGAATTAAAAAACTATAACAACATCAATAACAAGAATAATAGTATAAATGAACAAATTTTAGACGTTTTAAACAATGCAAAAAAATATGGAATTACAATTATCCTCAAGGGTTGGAAAAATATTATTTCAAATGGAGAGCTAACTACAGTTATTGAAAGAAGTACACCTGCTATGACAGTTGGTGGATCAGGGGATGTACTGGCTGGGCTTGTTGCAGGATTCTATAGTAAATTGAATTCGTCATTTGATGCTTCCTGCGCAGCTGTTTATCTTAATGGAATTGCAGGATTTATGGCATACCAAAAGTCAGGATTACACATCGTAGCAAGTGATATAATAGATAATCTCCCACAAGTGTTGAAAAATTTTGATCAAATAGAAGAAAATAACTAGAGTTACTATTATGATGATATTGGTATTTAAAATTTTCATAATTTATTTGTACAAAAAGATAGAAATTAAAAATTAAAAAAAATTATTATTATTGTTATTGT
>JAATVK010000238.1 GCA_014523485.1 Nitrososphaerales archaeon TH5894 | reverse complement strand
TATTGTGATAATAATATTACAATATTAATTGAGTGATTTAGAATATTTAATGTAGATGTATTAATAGTAGTATTCTCGTCAGCTATTTTAGATATTTTTGGTATAATATAGATCTCATATTTTAAATTCACAAAATATAAACTCAATAAAATTGTCAGTATAATTAATGACTTATTTTTGCCTTTCATATGGATACTTAAAATATTATTATTTCATTCAAAATTTAATTCTCATCAATAGTTCATCTTCACAATCAAATCTACTATTTAATAAGTTCCTCAATAGGAAAATCAGTAAGTGTTACACCATATTTTTTCAATTAAATAAGTAAGGACATTTGATTTTACCAAAATTAATTTTAGAATTATAATAATAATATCATTGTGTTTACTTTTATTTTTTTTTATTGCTCAATATCCTTGTGGTATCGTCTCTTTTCCTTCTTTTTGATGACTCTTATAACAATAAAAACGTGGATAAATGTGATAAAGAGGAGGAGGATAATTAGGATGGGAAGAGGTAGAAGGAGATACAAAATTATTTGATCTGTTATTAATGGCTAAAGAGAATAAAATTGAAAGGTATGTAGAATTAAATTGGGAAAGGTTGAAAGGTCCTCCACAAATCTTATAATTTGTGGACGGCAGTTAGTTGGATCACACTTCAGTTATCTTTAAATTTTTGATTTCAGTTGCTTTTTTCCATTCTTCTTCAAAAATTTTCATATAAGAAAATCCAAGTATATCAATGGAGGGAAATAATGCCGCCTTACCGTTTCCCCCATCTATGTTTATTATATTACCTGAATCCAGTATAATAATATTTGAAAAAACATTTCCAGCCTTTATAATAATTTCATTTGGTAAAATAGACAAATCTTCACTACCGATACATTGATTTGAGATTAATAGTTTGATCTTTACTCCCTTGGTAATAGCTTTAATTAATAAAGATTTACACTGTGAAATCAATCTTAAACCCCAAACGTCAAGTATTGCTATAATACTGGTTCGAGAATTTTCTATTAGGACGGATAATTTTTGAAAGGTAGATTTTGGATCTAATACAAAATATCTTTTTTCTTCTAGACCTTTCAAATAATTGCTTTGATCATTAATATTTTGTAATTTATCAATAACTTTTTTCATATTCATCAGTCGTTTTTCTTGTATTATTACAATCTCTTCAAAAGCTTCGGTTGGATTTATTGCACTACAGATTAGAGGCTTTTGTTGAGAAATTACAGATAAGCCCTTTTTTTCTAATTTCTTTAAGGTGAGATAGATTTTTGTTCTTGGTAAATGAGAATAATACGCTATTTCACTAGCTGAGAGAGAGCCTTTACCTATCATAGTTAAATAAGCACGAGCTTCATATTGTGAGAGACCAAATTCTTCTAAATTTCCAACGAGATTATTATTTTCAATACTAATAGTCCTGACACATCGCGTGGTATCCCCATCACTGTCATTGTTATTATTATTGTTAGTTTGACTATCGTCATTTGATAAAGAATATTTTTTTACTCCTGAATCATTTTTATTATTTTTTAAATTCTTAATTAGGGGTTCTTTAAACAAATAGTCCTCATCCTGGATGTGCCTCTGATTCATTAATATTGACTTTAGATAAGATTTAAAATAAAATCCCTTTGTCAATTAGATTATGTCAAAACAAAAAAAATACTGAGCTAAAAAACTGAATTGTGTAACTTTAGACTATTGTTACTATAGTTACTGCCAAACATTGAACATGATGGTATTATATATACATTTGCTACAAGAAAAGACGAACAAGTTTCATGCGAGAAAATGATATATCAGAAATCCCGAAGACTAGCTCTTCTTCTTTGATAGTGGAAACAACAACAACACCAACAACATCAACAACATCAATGGGGGCAGCTAATTATAAAGAAGTAATAATGGATAATTTTAATTTAGATTCACAAAATAGCAACATTAAGAATTGTCATACTTTTCAAGCTTCATCTGATAGGGAATTCCATTCAATTAAATACAATGTACCATTGAGACCAAAGATAAAACAAATACAATACAGAATTAGCAATGAAATAATGAACCTTCAAAATATATTCAATGAGTTAAAAACTCAAGATGAGGAATTAATAAAGAAATTAAATATTTCTCTAAAAGAGAACAACATTCAATATTCTTTATTAATTTCTTCAGAATTAAATGGTAATAGAAAATCCATTAGAGCTATATGGACTTCAAAAATTATTTTAGATACTTTGCATAATCAAATTTGTAGGATCTCTAGTTTTAAAGATCTAGTAGAGAATCTTACCCCATCATTGACAGTATTGAAAAGTATTAGATCATTATTAATTTCCCATATTAGGGAATCAGACCATGACTTTAAGAATATATCAGATTTGCTATGTGATGTTCTTTTTAATGCCAGTCAATTGGGAGGATATCTGATCAATTTTAAAATCGCAAACAACGCAGCGGTAAATATTACAGATGATGCCATATTTAAGGCAGAACATAAAATAAAATTAGAATTTTTACCTATTCCTAAGGTAATAACATAAAATAAAAATAGTAACAGTCATAACAAAATAATTTATTTTAATTTTATGTTGTATCTTTTTTATTCGGCTTATAGATTTGACTCTTTTTTCCTAACTCCTATCAGACAGATAATATTGCTATCTAAAAGAAGAATGGAATGAAAGAGATAGCGATCATATTAGTAGTAGTAAGTAGTCATATTAGCAATGGAATCAAATCCTTCTAATTATTTTTCTTTCTTTCTATTTTTCTTTCTTTCTATTTTCTTTCTTTCCTTCGTCAATATAGAAAATCGATTCATTTTTATTTAATGAAGAGCCAGCAATTAAATTTAAAACAGAAGTTATAACATTATCCATATTGGATTCAATACCTTCAATATTTCCAGCCAGAATTAAGTTTAATTTTATCTTTGATCCTAACACATCTGATAATTCTTGGTTTACCGTAGCTGTATACGGTCGAAGAGCACCTCTAAATACCTCAGATCTGGCCCTTGATAAGCCAGAGATCTTTTTTCCAGATGGAGAATCAGGACCGAGAATTACTATTATTCCCTTTGAATCTTTAAATTGAGATGGTTTTTGAATTGCATCAGCTGGCGACATAAATTTTACTGCTTCTCTTGTTATCAATCCCGGAATATGAATAAAATTCTCTACTAGCCGGTCCCATTCCTCTCGGGACAAAGATGATAAACTGCGATTATAATCATATTCGCCTGTAATATGAATAACAGCATCGATACTTCCAAATTTTGTTTTGGCAGTATTAAAAATTTTTTTTACTTTCTCTTCGTCTGCGAGGTCCAATGAATGGCTATGAAAATCCTTATAAAATTGTGTATCATCGCCATCGTTTTTACTGAGGATTATTACTTGTTTTACACCTATCTCATTCAATTTGTTTGCTAGATTGATGATTTGCTGTACATCTTTTTCCTTTGATGAGGTTGTTGTGATAATTACTACCTTCTCTTTTAAATTTTCTAAGTTAGTATTATCGATAGAGGTTCCAACAATAGGTTTGACAGGATAAAATACTCTATCATTTGGGATAATTCTACCGTTAATTAATTTACTGATTGTATCATCAGACAAAGTCAGGACCATATCGGCTACCTCTTCTTGACTGAGGAATTCGTTATCTACTATCATTTTACTTGTATTATTTTGAATTTTTTCTGCTATTTCTTGTATCTTCATCAACATTCCTTCAATCGTTTTATTTAGACCGTCTTGATCGGTAGTAAGATTATCAGCAACAGCAGTAGGAGAAGTAGTAGTAGTAAGAGGAGGAGGAGGAGAAGAAATAGATGATCTAGAATTAGATATTTGTTGTGCTATTTTCATAATACCCTTTGAAAATACCTCCTGAGATTCTCCCAAAAGATCCAATCCATTTGTTGCAGATAGTTCTACCTCAGTTGAATCAAGTCCAGGATACCCTCCTATACGCAAAAATTCGGCTGCTGCTTTTGGATAAACAGTTTTATAAATCCTATCAGAATGCACAGGTCCTGGGTTAGTAGCTACAGACTTTATACCTCGCTCTACCAATTCCCATGCTAAAGCTTCAGCCAGTCTATTTTTAGCTCCTTGTGCGGCAGTGTACGGAGTTCTAAACCTATAGGGCCTTTGTTCATATTTGTTTTCTTCAGTAAAAAATGTAGCAATAGTTATAATTTTAGAACCTTTGTCCATAGCTTTAAGTCCCTGGATAGATGTCCAAAAGGTACCCGTCAAATGGATAGCAACACAATCCTTAAAATCCTGAAATGAAGCATTAGTAAAGGTTTTTACAGGACCTGAAACTCCTGCATTATTTACAATGATATCTACCTTACCAAATTCCTGTTTGATATTTGAGAACATTTCGTTAATACCCCGCTCATCTGAAACATCTACCCCAGAAAAAGATCTAACTGTACCTGATGATCCCACTTTTTTCATAATATCATTAAGGATCTCAGTAGTTTGATCCAAAGGTTCTTTTCTTCTCCCCATTATAACAATACTAGCACCACTTTCAGCAAATTTCTTAGCAATAGCTTGACCAATTCCTGTTCCACTTCCGGTAATCACAACGATTTTATCCGAAAATTTTAAAGCCGGCGATTTTAAAGATTCTGCCATTATAATTTTGGCACATTCAATTCGACTATAAATCTTTTGCTAATTTGAGGTTTATGAAAAGATGCAAATGTTATATACTGGTATAAAATCGTAGGTAAATTATTCTATAAATTGAGTACAATCACATTTTATGCATTTGCATTTATTGTCACCTTCATATGGTATATGATTTCCCTTTAGATGACTACAATTTTTACATACTAGAAGTTCTTCACTCATTTAATCATATATTTATTTCATGGATAAAAATATACCTACCTAAAAATGGCATATGTGATGAAAAATAACCAAATTAACTACTAAAAAAAAAGAGATATGCGGTGGAGCAGTGTATTTCAAATCATTATTTGAAATTTTCATTCATCATTTTTACTGCTTGTTATTATTTAAGTGACATTATTGCTTTCCTCAGCCTGGAGCCCGCTCGCCAAATGATACCATTATCCTAGATCTACATTTTAGTATCGCTGAATTTTAAATGTATGATTGGTTAGAGCTTAATTATGGGATAAAACAATAGTTTTTTAATTATCGTTGGTTTTACTATTACTGCTACAAATCTCTGTTATCATTAGCTCTTCAGGGTGTTATTGTAGCCTCTGACACCCACACCATCCCACTTTAAATCAAAGTAAAGTGAATCCAGATAAACAGTTACCTTTAAGAGTGGAATATGACCAAATACAATTTGCCAAGAATGAAGAGGAAATCAAGTAGAGCATATTTTCAAATTATTTTTGTTAGTTTAATTTTAGGAAACTTCTTTATAGCTACATCATCATCACAGATGATTATCATTCAAGATATTTCTGCCCATCAACTTTTTAATTCTTCAGGTCAGAAAATAGGAAACTATTATGTACAAGTTGCCACTGACCCAGAGATTCCCACAACCGGTCAAAATACAAAGATAATGATGAGAGTATCAAGCGTAGATGGTACAGAACTATCTGATGTTCCCATTTCTATTTTAATAGAAAGAAACGGACAAGAAATTGAAAAAATACCTCAAATTATTGTAACAGAAGGGCATCACGAATTGGACTACAAGTTTCCTGAACCAGGAAATTATATTTTTTATGTATATTTACAAGACATTTACTTTAGTGGAAAAACTATAACATACGTATTTAATCTTAGTACATTGAATCCTTTTGGTTATATTTTTTTCTCATTAATTACTTTTGCTGTAGTAACCCCTATAGTAGTTATAGCAGTTATATTTGTAACCAACAAGAGAAGAAGTAAAAAGAAGATATCAGAAAATAAAAGTGTATGAAATATCTATGAAATAAGAAATAAACACAAAGATAGTGGGATTAACAAAAAATACTATAGAAATCGAAGCCAGATCATTAATTATTAATATAATATATTATATAAGATCATGATGACGATAATAATAGTAAATTCTGCAAAAAAATATAAAATTGTCTAAGAAACAGTAGACTTTTCTAAATTTGAAATAGATGTTTTTTTATTATTATTATTTTGTATTTTGCTACTGTATAAGGTAACTAAAACCATCATAGAGAATAATATTATTCCTATTCCAAGATGTAAGGTTACTAGATGGGCATGGAGACGTTCTATAATTACAATAGCACCCAAAGTAATTTGAGCTATTACTGCAGATCCAGCTATTATGGAAGCAATCTTCATTTCTTTGGGAGCCTGTTTTGATTTAAGTGTAAATGCCATTGTAATTATAACCATCAATCCGGTAATTGCTGCTATAGTGCGATGAAAATATTCTATTATAAAATCTTGTAGTGGAACCAAACCTGCTGGGCATAGAGGCCAATCTGGACACGTCAAACCTACGCCAGAAGCGCTAACATACCCTCCTATAAATATTAATACAAAAAGTATAGAAAGTGTCGAGAAAGAAAGAGTTTTTAGGAGCATAATAATATTTTTTGTCCGCCTTGTTATTTTTTTTGTTTCTTTGTTTGTTTGTTTCTTTATTTTTTTATCCTTTTCTACTAAATTATTCTACTGTTAAAGTCCCTGTCATGTAAGGATGTACTGTACAATAGTATGGGTGTGGTCCTGCATCAACATTTGCAGTTTCTAGTACCTTGAATTCGCCACCATTTAAGATGCTAGTATCAAATAGCTTGCCTGAAGTTGCATCTGATGCATCTTTACCGTTTGTAACAGTATGAGGCATTAAATCCAAGTTGTCAACAAGTATGGTATCACCTTTCTTGACTGTTAGTGCATCTGGATCATAATCTGGACTTCCTTGAGTAGCAGCTCCTTCCAGGATTGTCAAAGTAACATCTGCTTGTGGTTTGGCAGGTGCTGCAGCTGTGGATCCAGCAGTTGAAGATGCAACAGGAGTAGGAGTACCATGTCCAGGCGACGGAGGTGGATTGGATAAATCAAATTTTGGTTTCATTTTAGATGAAGCTGGTGGGACAGAATTCATGTTGTCCCATTGACTTAAAGCTATTACCGCACCTACGATCATAATTCCTACTACTATAGCTAAACCTTTAGCTAGCCTTATTGTAGTGGTTCTAATGATGGGGCTGTCGTCGTCGGTAGTCATAATATTGTTCTCCTATACTGAATGGATCATTCATTTTTGCGGCCACTCCTTTCGCAGAGCTCTTTAGCAGATTGTACAACATTAGTAAGTATGAGAGTCCCACAAGCCAGGCGCCTGTTGTTGCAATTTGGTTCATCGCTATCCATTCTGGTAATGGAATATAATCGAAATACCTTCTAGGCATTCCCATTAATCCTAGAACGTGTTGTGTCATAAAGACCACTATAACACCGATAAATGCTGCTACAAAGTGTATTTTTCCCAGTTTTTCGTTATACATCCTTCCAGTGATCAACGGGAACAGGTAGTATATGAAGCCTGTAAAGGTAAGCGATACAGTACCCATAAGGATCAAATGGAAGTGACCAACAACCCAGTAGCTATCATGAGTTATAAAATCTAAAGGTAATGCAGTATTAACAACACCACCCGCTCCTGAAGCAAAGAAGAGCATAATTCCCCCTATACCAAAAAGCATAGGAGTTGCAAACTTTATCCTTCCTCCCCACATGGTTGCTATCCAGTTAAAGACATGCATTGCTGAAGCTGGGACTGCTGCCAAGGTACCTACCATAAAGACAGTTTTTTCTGTGAAACTCATACCTGTTGCAAGCATATGGTGCGCCCATGATGCAAATCCAATAGTGGACAATAGCAGAAATGCTATTACCCCTGATTGATAGCTAAATATAGGCTTTCTTGAAAACTTAGGTATCATCTCATACAACATACCCACAGCGGGTAGTAAGAATATGTACACTTCGGGATGGAAAGTAAACCAAAAGAGATGTTGATACGCTATAGGATCCCCACCCATTGCAGGATTAAAGAATCCAGTTACACCTAGCCTATCTGTATACATCATAATTAAGGCTGCAGCAAAGGTAGGTATAGCAACTAGAATCATAAATGAAATAGCTAATATTGACCAGGCAAATAATGACATTTTCATTATTGGTAAATCTGGATGTTTACACTTTAGCATGGTAACTATAAAGTTTATAGCACCTAGTACTGATGATAGACCCAAGATCTTTAAACCAAATATCCATAACTCTGCTGAAGGTCCTGGTGCACGCAGAGTAGAATAAGGTGGATAGGCAGTCCAACCCATGTCTGCAAAACCTATCCAGACCATTGCAGCAGCCGGAGGAATCATCCAAAATGCCACTGCATTTAACTTTGGCCACGCCATATCTTTGTAACGCACTAGAATTGGAATCAAGTAATTACCAACACCAGAAGCAAATGGAATAGCCCAAAGGAATAGCATTGTTGTACCGTGAACGGTAAAGAATCTGTGGAATGTGTTTGGATCAGGAATGATCTGTTGACCAGGCAAAAATAATTCCGCTCTAATCGCTAATGCTAGTGCTCCTCCCATCATCAAAAAGGATATTGATGTAATAATATACAATAAACCAATATCTGTATGATGAGTGGAGAAGATTATCTCCCACAGTGGACGTGGTTTTTTAATTTCTAGAACCATTTTAATGCCTCCATCATAATCTCAAACGCCTCATTATACAAAACATCATTATCAATAAAAGTATTTTGTTTATTCATTTTGTTCAACTCACTCACTCTACTGTTAAACTCCCTGTCATGTAAGGATGTACCATGCAATAGTATGGATGTGTTCCTGCATCAACAGTTGATGTATCTATTTCAGCTGAAGCACCACCATTTATTATGCTGGTATCAAATAGCTTGCCAGAATTGGGGTCAGATCCACTTTCACCATTGGTAACAGTATGGGGCATTGTATCTACATTGTCAACATTTATTTTATCACCTTTTTTGACTGTTAGTGCGTCAGGGTCATAGTCGGGGCTTCCTTGTATGGATGAACCTTCAAGGATTGTTAATGTAACACCTCCTCCTCCTCCTCCTGCTGCTGGTGATGTAGCGTTTCCGGAAGGTTGTATTGCTGATTCTTCTTGTTGTTGTTCTTCTTGTTGAGTTGGTACTACTGTAGCATTAGGAGTAGTTATGGGAGTGCTAGTAGGCTCTGCTGCTACAGGGGTTACAGCAGGTTCAACAAATAGTTTTGCTTTCATATTATAATGACTAAATCCACAATATTCCCTACACTGAATGAGAAATTCACCAGTTTCGGAAAACAAATTCCATAAAGTATTAATTCTTCCAGGTACTGCATCCATCAAAATAACGGCATCTGGCACATTAAAATTATGATTAACATCCATGGAAGTAATTTCAAATCTGTAAGGTTTATTTTGTTCAACATGAAGTTCATTTATTTCTTTAGTTCCATCAGCATGTTCAAAACTCCAAAACCACTGCTGTCCAATGACTTTAATGGTTTCAGCCTCTGCTGGAACTTCTTCTATTATTCTTTCAACATCCCAAGAAGATGCACCTACCCAAATTAAAATTCCAACTACGGCGGCAATATAAACCCACTCATACATAGCGTGGCCGGCCATTAGCGTCCGCTCTCCTCTTCTTGTCTCGTCAAGAAGCGATTCTTTTTGTGGCCTTCTCTATATCTAAGACATACGTATAAAACTACACCTTGAACTATGGCACCTACAATAAAGGCAGCCACCATCATTCTAAAAAATAATCCCCATACCTCAACATTTCTTTGTGTATACTCCTCTGCTGGTGAAATAGTCTCTTCTTGAGCAAAAATTTGTTCAAAGAAACTTACATACAGAATTGTGAAGAGGGGTAAAAAAGCCAATAATAATATCCACTGTTTAAATTGCAATTTCACTAACTCTCCCTTTGTGTTGGCAAATAAACTCACCACATCTAATTTAAGGTTTTTGGATTTTGAAGTAATTATATTACTATTAATCATAGAGGTATCTTTGTGCCCCCATGAAATTAACTGCAGAAATGGACCACATTCTAAATTCCTGTTTCAGGATAGTTAAGGCAGCATTTCGCATATGCCATTTAAAGAGAGATTCAGGTTTTAAATCTAGTATGTAAGAGATTGCTGCCTTTATAGGATCAAGATGGGTTACTAATAGCACGTTGTGATTATTATGTCTGGCCATAACTTGATCAAGTAAATCCTTTATGCGTGACTTGACGGATATAAAGGATTCAACTCCATGATCGGTAAGAACAGAATCATCACCCATATAGAAACTTAAAAAGAGATTTCCATATTTATTTAATACTTCATCATAATTTGTACCAGCCAATTTTCCCAAATCTATTTCATAAAGTCTATCGTCTATTTCATAATCAAGTCCCAGTTCATTTCCAACAATCTGGGTTGTTTCAATTGCCCTAGTAACAGGGCTAGAATATATTTTTGAAATTGACATATTTTTTAATAATTGAGCGGTCTCTTTAACTTGCAATCGTCCTTCTTTTGTCAGATGTGATTCTAGATGGCGTCCTACTAGAATT
>JAATVK010000237.1 GCA_014523485.1 Nitrososphaerales archaeon TH5894 | reverse complement strand
TACATGATTCATTGATAAAATTGTATAATTTTAACTATTAAAAATTATTATTACTCTACAATAGGAGTTATAAAAGTAATCTCATTTGAAATATTTTCCTGCATTTTATTTCTAATATAATCTAAATCATTATAATTTGCTAAAAGCCACATAGCTTTTACCATGGCAGTTTCAGAAAGCATATTAGATAGTGGTATTATACCAATCTTTTGTAGATCTCTACCTGTATCATAGACATTGAGGTTTGTTCTACCCCAAATACACTGAGATGTCATAAAAACTAACATTCCAGACGCTATTGCTTCTTTTAAATAAGAAAAACAATTTCTATTAATATGACCTAAGCCTGTTCCTTCTATAATTATTACTTTATATCCTAATTTTTGCACATTTTCTATTAATATTGGATTAAATCCTGGATAATATTTTAATAGAAAAACCCTATCATCAAATTTAGTTTTTGATATTATATTGAATTCTTTATTTTTTTTGTTTCTATTTTTGTTTTTATGTAAAATTATATTTGAAGGAATTTTTTGTATTTCGACCCGATCGTCTTGTACAACTGCAATTGGAGGAATATCTATTGATTTGAATGCATCACGTTTACTTGTATGATTTTTCCTTACTCTTGTACCTATATGACAATATATTTCTTTGTCAGATATGCTCCCATGCATAGCCACAAATACTCCAGAATAATCCAATTGGGTTGCAAAAATAACCGATGCAATAAGATTGGAAGACGCATCAGAAGAAGGTCGATCAGAAGATCTTTGTGCGCCAACTATTATAACAGGAATAGGAAGGTCTTGTAACGCGAAACTTAATGCTGCTGCAGTATAACTCATTGTATCAGTACCATGAGAAATTATTATACCATCATAGTTTCCAGAATTAATCTTCTCTATTATTTTATTAGCTATTAAGTGCCATTGCATTGGACCAATATTTTCACTATATTCATTAAATAAAATTTCAGTATCAATTGAAGCATAAAGAGAAAGTTCTGGAATAGAAGTATATAGATCTTTAGCTGATAAAACAGAGGTGACGCCTCCTGTTCGATAATCTATTTTACTAGCAATTGTCCAACCTGTACTAATTAGAGCTATTTTTGGTAAATTAGAAATTTGTGAAAGATCTTTATCATTTTTGTATTGGGATTTCAAAGAACTAGAATTATATAGGTTCTTTTTTGGTAATTCTTCTGTTTCGATAGAAAATGAAGAAACTTTGGTGATAAATTTTATCTTTTTTAAC
Organism: Nitrososphaerales archaeon TH5894; assembly: GCA_014523485.1. GTDB lineage: Archaea > Thermoproteota > Nitrososphaeria > Nitrososphaerales > Nitrososphaeraceae > TH1177. The sequence goes on along the minus strand of JAATVK010000237.1, from coordinate 3,210 downwards.
ATTATACCTACATTATAACCATTAGGCAGTTTAATTACTATATGATCCCTTTCACTAGACTCATATCTTGGCATAAGTCTCCCTGAGATAACAGAGTTATTATTTAAAACTATATTGACTATATCACCTACCTTAATATCATTAAGAATGGATTGAACATCATCATTGATTGACATAGTTATAACTTATCATATAATTATAATTTAATTCTATCAAATAATATTATTAATACAGTTATTGATTATTGATGCTGTTCATTATATTTTTTCCATAGAAGATTTAATCTCTCTATACCATTTATTTCTTCTATTACTTTTGCAGTTTCAAAATGAACTAAGTCTTTCCAATTTTCTTTTTTAACCATATTTTCTCTGATTCGGGTTCCTGAAAATTTTTGTCTCTCAAATAATAAAGGTTGAACAATTTTTTTTTGTCTTTCCTGAAATAAAGCTATTGTGAATGGATCATTTGTAAAAATAACATCATAGGATGGAACTAATAAGTCTAGATTATGAGTCCATAATGCATGAATATTTGTATCAGGTACTGGAATAATAAGGATATTTCGGACATCAATTTCGTCAATATGAATTAAGGTATTTCTAATCATTTTTATCCTTTCACCTGCTGTAAAGGGGTTTCTTAGTTCATAACTTATCTGCGCACTGCCAACGACGATTATCAATGTTGAGATCTGCCGCAATGCAAATTTTATGGCTTCAATATGACCTAAATGTAAAGGTTGAAATCGACCTATAAGTAAACCTATAAACATATAAGAAAAAAGAATAAACATTAATTTAAAGGATCTAAATTATCTATTTTAGTAATATAGCGTATTTTTTATTATAGAATATAGAATAATAATTAGACATTTCAGATTTTTTTAGAGGTTAAGTTTTATATTTATTATCATTAAACCTAGTATTAATGACATTGTGATAACAAAAAACCCTCCTGCTAAAAAGCCATATTGTGTTTTTGGAGTATGTGAATATCCTGATCTATATAACAGAAAAGTTCCAAATACACCTACAAAAAGTATTAGTGTAATAATTATTGTTTCGCTTATTGTTTGTAGTGATCTTGATGGTACAATGGTAAATCCTTTAGGTACCTTCCCACCTTCAAGAAGAGCATTTATTAATCCAGTTGATAATGCAAAAAAGAAAACCAGATAAATTACAGATATTACAATAATGAGTTTTGATTTGCTATAGTTCAATAAAAGATAGCATTTAAAATAAATATAAATACCTTTTTTAAAATATTATTGAGATTAATTTAATTCTTTTTTAATATATTATATATATATATAATTAAATATAATGAGATGTATTATATGTGAAAAGGAAAGAATTGAAACTTCTGAATATTGTATTTATCATACTCGAGCCAGAAAATATCTTCAAGCAAGTCATAAAAAATGGAATGAAGCTTATTCTACAAATTTAACATGGGATCAATATCTAGATAAATTGTCAAAATTAGAAAGTGTTGGTATTTGGATTAAGCAAGTGATTGATATAGAATTAAAAAAAAGTTAGAGATTTTTACATTTCTCCCATTCCACCCATGCCACCTGGTGGCATTCCTCCACCAGGTGGCATTCCTCCACCTGCGGATTTATTGGATGCAATCACATCATCAATTCGTAAAAGCATGCAAGCTACTTCAGTTGCAGATTTAATTATCTGTTCTTTTACACTTAATGGCTCAAATATCTCTAATTTTGAAATATCAGCAATCTTGGCAGTTTTAATATCGATGCCCATCCATTTGGAACTTTTGCTCTGTTTTGCTCTAAGATCAGTTGTTGTATCTATAGGATCCATTCCTGCATTTTCTGCTAATGTGATAGGTATTACCTCAAGAGCATCTGCAAATTTTTCAGCAGCCAATTGTTCTCGTCCAGATAATGAACTTGTCCATTCTCTAAGTTTTCCAGCAACATAAGCTTCTGGAGATCCACCCCCAGCAACAATGAATGGTTTTTCCAAAACATCTTTTGTTACCATCAGTGCATCATGAATAGAGCGTTCTGCTTCATCTATGACTCTCTGAGATCCTCCTCTTATTAAAATGGTTACGGATTTTGGATGTTTACAACCTTCAACAAATACCCATTTATCAGTTTCAACTTTTCGTTCTTCAACTAGGTCAGTATTTCCTAAATCACCAGGCACTAGATCATCTATATTGTTTACTACACGAGCCCCAGTAGCTCTTGCTAATCTGGTCATATCACTTTCTTTAACTCTACGAACTGTGAGAATACCAGATTTTGCTAAATAGTGTTGAGCTATATCATCGATCCCTTTTTGACAAATTACCACATTAGCACCTGTATTTTTAATCTTATCAACCATATCTTTTAATATTCTGTTTTCTTCTTCAAGAAACATTTTCATCTGATCTGGAGAGCTAATGTTTATTTTTGCATCAAATTCAGTCTTTTCAATTTCCAAAGCACAATTTAATAATGCAATCTTGGCATTTTCAACTCTTTTAGGCATGCCACCATGAACTACTTCCTTGTCTAGTACTATTCCTTGAATTAATGTAGTATCTCTTAATGATCCACCTGTTTTCTTTTCTACCTTAACATCATCAATATCAACTTTGTATTTTGAATCAGACTTGTCTGATACTTGGAAAATTGCATTTACTACAAGTTCAGCTAATTCTGGAGCTTCCTTTGAGACAAGTTTAGTCTGCATTGCTGTCTTGGCTATTTTAAGTAATTCACTCTTATCCTTCGCATCTATTTTTTGTGCTATTTTATTAAGAATTTCAATAGCTTTTTGAGCACTTTTTCTATATCCATCTACTATAATAGTTGGATGAACATCATTTGTTATAAGATCCTCAGCTTTTTCAATCAATGCACCTGCTAATATTACTACAGAAGTAGTTCCATCACCAACTTCATTATCCGTTGCCTTGCTGATTTCTACCATCATTTTAGCAGCAGGATGTTGTACATCTATTTCCTTAAGAATAGTAGCGCCATCATTTGTGATGGTAACATCACCTAATGTGTCTACTAACATTTTATCCATACCACGGGGACCAAGACTTGAACGGACAATTTCTGCTATTAGTTTAGCAGCTGTTATGTTATTCTTTTGTGCATCTCTTCCCTTTGTTTGAGTGGATCCTTCTTTTAATATTAAAACTGGTACACCACCAGCTGAACCTTGTTGAATT
>JAATVK010000236.1 GCA_014523485.1 Nitrososphaerales archaeon TH5894 | reverse complement strand
ATCCTGGGCATAGGTGGCGCGGGGGAATGAATAACCGCCAAATTTTCTTTGTCCAATACGTCCATCTTCCCTTCGGGACCAAGGCATACCCCAATGATCTAGTTGATAAACTTCATGGGGTATTGTTTTAACTAGTCTTTCAGCTACATCCTGATCTGCTAAAAAATCACTGCCTTTAATTGTATCATATATGTGAGATTCGATATTATCTCCTTCGTCTTCAAATAAAACTGCTGCAGTGCCTCCTTCAGCAGATACGGAATGAGATCGCATTACTTGAACTTTGGAGAAAACTCCTATGCTAATATTATCTTTCCCATATGCTGCTGCAGCAATTGCAGCTCTCAAGCCAGCTAGGCCTGACCCAATAATAACAATATCATGTTGAATTGAATCTGTCAAAAATTTATCCAACAAAGAATATTCGCATAATACAAATATACTTTATGATTAATTCATGATAAAATCTCAGCATGATATGATATTTTATAATTTACTTTATCTCTAGCTGTTGTTCTTTTAAAAACAATGTAAAAGGAAATTGAACTTTGGATGTAATTCACCTAAAAGAATGGTTGATTAAAAAAAATTAGCAATGTATTTTCCAGATTTACATTTATTACTAGCAAATAATTTATAATTATTTTATTATGGTTATAGAATATTCTAAAAGAGTATTCTTTGCTCCAAATACTTCAGACCAAGAAATAGTAGATAGAGCAAAAAAAGTTCTCATTCATAACGGTATAAATGATAAGGACATCCAAATTAATTATAATACAAATGAGTTAGAAGAGGGAGATCTCTATATTAGTTATGATCCTCCAGATCTGGTGATACGAAATGTTTACCAAAAGAAGAGTAGTGGAATCATAAAAATGAAAAGTATTGCTATGATAAAACTATAGAAATTGAGAAATTTTGTTTTCTAAAGATTCTACCTTCTCTACCGTCTCTTTTCCATTCTTCATGTTTTTAATTATCACGTTATTCTTGGAAATTTCCTCTGGGGCAACAATTATAGTCAGGGATACGCCCTTTGCAGAAGCATCATAAAGTTGCTTTCGAAGAGATCTATTAGACAAGTCGTATTCTACTGAAAAACCTTTCTTTCGTAAACTGCTTAAAATTGAAAGAGCTGAATTCCTAACTAATTCATTGCTATTAGCAATATATATGATTTTTTTTATATTTTTGGGAAGTTTTTTATGATATTGTAAGGCTAAAATTATCCTTTCTATCCCTCCTGCCGCACCAGCTGCACCAATATCAGGACGTCCAAATATACTAGTAAGTTTATCATATCTCCCACCTCCTACTAAAGAACCCACCTTGTACGATGTATCAAAGACCTCAAAAACAATTCCAGAATAATAGTCTAGTCCTCTGACTATACCTAGATTTACTCTTATGTTTTGAATACCTCTTAATTCTAATGAGAAAAATAATTCTTTTAAATATCCGATGCTTTTTAAGTCCTTTAACTTTTCATGAGAAACAAGATCCGAAATACTACCTTTGAAAGAAGAAATTTCCAAAAGATCCAGAAGAATCCCTTCGTCAAGAATATTCTTGTATTCTGTACAAACTTTTTTTATTCCTTTTTTTGAAACTTTATCTATAGCTCTAAAAATATTCCCGAGGGAGTTTTCATCTTCAAGATTGTACCTTATTCTTATATATTCTTCAAGAATTCTTCTATCACTTATCTCAATAATAGTATCGAGATTAAGTTTGTTGAAAAAATGGGATACAAACTCAATTATTTCTGCTTCTGCATCTGTAGTAAAATTATCATATATTTCAATATCCCATTGGTGAAAATATCTGTATCGACCAGCTTGAGGTTCGTCGTATCTGAAGACTCCACCAAAATTTGCTAATTTTAGAGGGATACGCATATCTCTTTTTGATACAGCAAATCTTGTTATCCCTATTGTAAGGTCATAACGTAAAGCTACATCTCGTAATCCTTTGTCCTTAAAACTATAGACCTCGTTTATTATTGATTCTCCGCTTTTTGCTTCAAGTGTTGACAATAATTCAATGGGAGACGGTTCAATTACTTGGAAATTATAGCAGGCCGCAATATCGTAAAATTTTTCCCTAATATAATGAATATAAAAAGCATCTTCTTGAGATATATCTCTCATGCCTCTTGGTAAGTCTAGCTTCACAATAAAAATTCAAAAATCTTGGAATTTAGATTTTCCGTTTTTCATTATTTTTATAATCAAGTTTAAATCACTTTATTAAAGTATGGAAGAAAAATTCAAGTATCTAGACCATATGACAGATCTAATAGTAGAAGCATATGGTCATAGTGTACAAGAATTGCTAGAAAATTCTGCTCTTGGATTGATAAACGCTATGTTTGATACGTCTAATATAGAATTAAATCATACAATCAAGATAAGCGCACAAGGGCACGATTTTAAAAGCTTACTGTATGATTGGCTAGAAAAAATTATTTTATCAATTTATATTGATAAGATGATTGTTGCCAAGTTTAATTCTTTTTCATTCTCAAAAATAATAAAAACAAATACTAATAGTAATACTATCAACAATGATGAAACTAAGACAAAAAACAGCAAAGAAATGGAATTAGTAGTAAATGGTCGGGAGTTATATGAGGATGCTAATAGGTCTAATTCAACAGAAGATAATTCGATTTATAAAATAGAATGTGTTGCAAAGGGAGAGATTATTGATTTACGAAAACATGAATACAAAGTAGAAGTAAAGTCTATAACGTATCACGAAATGGAAATAAAACGAACCCAAACCGGTTATTATACTGCAAGATTCTTAGTAGATCTATGATACTAATTTTATCTATCTTTCTCCAATAATTTTATATAATTTTAT
>JAATVK010000235.1 GCA_014523485.1 Nitrososphaerales archaeon TH5894 | reverse complement strand
TGATATATGCTGAAAAATTCATTAGATCTCGTATCCAAATAGCGTATACATAAGTTTATACTCATAGCAATACCTTGTACTATAAAGTCTGTAAGGTACTTAAATAAAAACACTAAGAATGGCTAAAAGATGGATTAATAAAAGGTATAAAACTATATTGTGGATATGAATATTATTATCCATATGATAAAAAGTATCAAAGAATTTATGACATTTGTACAGAATATAAGGTTCCTGTTATGATTCATACTGGAGATACATTTTCCACTACCGGCAAAGTTCGCTTTGCGCATCCATTGAATATAGATGATATAGCTGTTGATAATCCTGAATTAACTATTATTATGTGTCATATAGGAACTCCATGGTTAGTAGATTGTCAAGAAATACTATACAAAAATAAAAATGTCTATGCAGATATTTCAGGATTAGTAATTGGAAATTTTACATTAAATGATCAAAAATATTATACATATAAAATAAAGGAAATATTAAGGTATGTTGATATGCCCCATCGTTTACTGTATGGAAGTGATTGGCCTATTTCCAATATGGAGAGTTACATAAAGTTTGTAGATAAACTTAAACTTAATAAACAAACGCGTGATCTTTTATTATTTAAAAATTCTAGTACTGTTTTTCATCTATAATTTTTGATTTGATTTTTGTAATAGAAACTATAAATCTTTTGAATTGGAGGACAAGTCAATAAATAAATTTTTAAACCAAAAAAGATTCTCATTAAATAATAATAGTGTAAATTAAGATATGACAAAAAATTTCTATGATTACACTACTTTATCATGCATTACTAAGAATAAAAGAAAAAAATTATTGTGACATATTGTATAGATACAATTGTATAAAGTTATTTGTTTAATTCTATAATTCCAGAAATTAAAAATACGATTTCATTTATTAAATAAGGGGAAGGTAATAGTAAGTTAACAGTTTCCAATGAACAAGTCTTAATGATTATTAACATTTCGCAATTACAATAAAAAAATATATTAATTATAAGTGATACATATTATTGGTAAAGATTCAATAAATTATTTAGAATTGGTTCATTCAATCAAATTTTAGAAAAATGATATAATTTATAACAATAATTTATTTAGGAGTTAATACACTTTCCCCTTTTTGTTTAGTACCTATTTCATATGCCCCAGAGACATCCTTGACAAAGATCATGCCATGGGCTGAGTTTATATTGTTTAATATCTCTTCAACAATTTGATCTGACGAAGAATCAGGTACAATCACTTCTACTTTAGTTCCTTTTGCAAATTCCGGAGTGACCATTTTCCCTGTCATATACATACGAACTCTTTCTGGAACTGGCCCATGTTTTGTTCTACCAGAACCATTTGTTTCAAAATAGGTAATGCCACCAACATTATTTTTGCGAAGGATACCAACTACCTTAGAAAAATCTTCTGGTCGTATATACAGACTTATTTCCTTCATACCATCAATTTTAAGGAATACAAATTAATAAGGTTATTGTTATTATAGTTTATTTTTTATTAAGTACTTTCTTATTTAATTTATCCTGGGGTATATGGTCTCTTCAAACCTGTAGCTTTTTGCATTTGAAAACATACATTCCATTCTAATTTAAAGAAAGAATTATTTAGAGGTAGTGCAGTATTTCTAGGAAAAAACAGAATCTTTAGATGACTACTATCATAGTAATAATAACAAAAATGTGATCTACAACATGTATACAATTGGATCAAGATATTCGTATATGAGTATAATACTAACATTACAACACAGAAGATTGCACCATTTTTTGTAGAAGGAAGTCAAATATCCTTAAGTTAACAGGACCGATTAATCTATTGCTCTTTTATATTACTTCAACCAATCAAACTGATATTGAACACTGAAATCGTATCTAGTCGACTCCCAAATGTCTCATTTAAATATGTGAACAAACTTGAGTATTAAAATGTGATTGATTAATCAATTTATTTTACTCATTTTAATATTTTATGCTATAGACCATTACATTTTATTATCTCTTATTTGAGATTCAATTGAAAGAAACCTCGTCTTGGTTTGTATGCAATATCTGGAGGTAACAAATAGGTAATTTTATATCCAGTTTCATCATCATAAAAAGTATATAGGTTATTTGATTTGACGATGATGATGATGATGAAGTAAAATCTGAAAGAGATTCTGTTCGTATAGAAGTATATATGGTCTTTATCAAAATTGTTGATTGTCCTCTAACATTAGTATATTTTCTTATATCCAAAATTTCAATATTTGTTTCTCGTTTTTATTAAGTTCATTATTGAATATCTTTAGAAATTCATCTGGATTAGTCATATTTGTATATGCTGCTACTGAAACAATATTAAAAATGCTATCAACACGATCTGCATAAAAATTTACAAGTAGTATCTCGTCATCTTCAGCATGAAATGCTGATAGATTCTCCTTTGATGTAGTTAATTTCCATTCATCTGGATATTCAAACTTTATCTCAAATTCTTCATTCAAATATTCTTTAGCATAACCGTTAGATAATAAAAAAGAAAATCCTAACAATACAAACGAAATACCTAATGATATTACTCTAGAAACATTATAAATTTTCATAGCAATTTTTGTGGAATAAAATAAACTTTATAAATATTGTGATAACTAAAAAAATATTTTAATTTTATTGGTAGAATATACGTATTACGAAAATAATCCAATGAATCTAAATAAAAGGTTTATTGGAATAGAAAAGATTGAACATACTTTTAAGATTGCAAAAGCAGAATAAACCACAAACTGATATAATCTATATGATATTAAGTAGTAGTAATTGATACTTTTTTTTACCTATCAAAATATTAAATATATATATATAATTAGGAATATTTAATTTAAATTCTTTCGCTATTGTAGTTTTAAGCATTTATAACTAATATAAATAATTATAATAAAGGAGAATAATTGAGGACTACTCTATATTTTTTTTTAGGAGTAATTATTACAATAGTCATTGGAAATTCTATTATTTTTTTTGCTGAATCAGACAGTAAAATAATCTTTTCAAATTGGATACTGATAATAAATTCTCTCACTGCTGCAGGACTTTCTGCAATGATTCTCCTTAAGGGTAAAGATGGTGATGAAGGAGTAGATAAAACTAATATTCTTCTAACAGTTGGTCTTATTTTCTGGTTTATAGCAAATATAATCTGGGCATATTATGAAGTAGTACTTGATATTGTATCTCCAGTACCTTCTTTAGCAGATTTATTCTTATTGTCTGCATATGGATTTCTCATATATAGACTGATAAATATATATAGAAAACTTGGTCACATTACAAATAAGAAAATTCTTATTTTAATAATCTCGGGTACAGGTTTATTTTTGATATACATCTTAAACTTGACTCTAGATCTTACGGAATTATCAAATTTCAGAGGTCTCATGCTTTTTATTGTTACTATAGCTTATCCTACATTAAATTCAATTCTAACAGCTCTTGCATTGATGATCCTCCTTAGGATAAAGAATGAAAAACATCACTTTGTTCCGTGGGTCTGTGAATTGATAGGGTTTTTAGCAATAGTTGTTGGAGATAGTTGGTTTGCTATTATTGTTCTAACCGCATTTGTTGAACAGTTATGGATGTCTGCATTATTATTGTCTGCACATTATTTATTAATTGCAGCTGGTCTTATATGGTATCTTAGATATTATATCAAATGGCAGTCAAAGGATCTCATTTTCAAGATTATAACAAACATAAGAAGAAATAAAACTTTCAAAAAGGTTCTATTTAGTTCCACTATAGTAATATCTTTTCTAATATTTACTGGTTTTTTGTATACAAATGTTTTCAGCGGTGATCACAGTAAAGATTTTTTTATAACAAAGAGTTCTTCTTATCCTCAACTCTTCTCATCGACATATAATGAGGACAGTAGCAGAAAGGATTTTGTTATTGGCGCTATTTTACCATTAACTGGTTCCTTTTCCTCAATTGGTAAATCTATCAAGGTAGCATTAGAAAAAGCTGAATATGATGTAAACAAACATTTTGAAGAAATGAATTCTTCATCACGCTTTAATCTATTAATGGCAAACTCAAAATCCAGCCCCGAAGATTCTCTTGAAGCAATAAAACAATTACATTCGTTTGGAGCGAAAATTATTGTAGGACCTGCATTCGGTGCTACAGTTAACGCTACCAAAGAATATGCAGATGCTAATAATATCATCCTTATTAGTTACTCTAGTACTTCGCCATTACTTTCTATTGAAGGAGACAATCTTTTTCGGTTAGTTCCTGATGATACAAACCAAGGAAAAATAGTTGCAGAAAGAATGATTAGAGACGGTATAAAAGTTATTGTTCCTATCTGGAGAGGTGGTATATATGGAAATGAGCTCTATAAATCTACTACATCTTATTTTGAAAAACTAGGAGGAGAAGTAGAAGAAGGTATTAATTATAAACCTTACACAGGCAAATTTGCCACTAGTTTACATAGGATAAATTTCCTAATGTGGAATCAAGAATTAGAAAAATTAAACGCCATAGTCTCTGATGCAATAAAAAAATATGGTGCTAATTCTGTAGGTGTATACGTAATATCTTTTGATGAGATAACACCTATTTTAATCCAATCAACCCTTTATGAAAACCTAGGAAAAGTAAGATGGTATGGCAGTGATAAAATAGCACAAAATCATCAGATTACAAAGAATGTTGATTCAGCATTATTTGCAATGAAAACAAATCTTTCTAATCCTTTATATTCAATAGATAGTGAGTCAAAGAAATTACATGATCTGGAAGAAGTACTAGAAAAACAATTACATGAAGTAAGTTCAATAACATACCCTGCACTTGCTTATGATTCTTATTGGATAGCGGCACAAAGCCTTGATAAAAATAATACTACTTCTTTTAACAATAGTAATAATAAAAATTTAACCAAATCATTTAAAGAGATTATTCTTGAAACTGCAGAATCATTTGATGAGGGAATATCAGGAAAAATACAACTTAACAAAGCAGGAGATCGCATTGGTGGAAATTATGATTTTTGGATTGTTGCTAAAGATAATGTTACTCAAAGTTATGAATGGGAGAAAGAACATAATTTTAGAACAGAAAGTTCATTTAAAGAATCATAAAAAATTTTTCTAACCTTAATATCTTATTTTTGAGAAAAAAAAAGAGATACACCTAAATTTGAATCATATTATGTATTATGTAGTTTAACTATATGAGTATCTATTGGATTTTAAAGAGTTCATGATTCATAAACTTAATTCCAGAAAAAGTAAAAACCAATAGTGGTGGTTTCATTTTACTTTTCAGGATTTGAACTCGTAGATGTGGTAGTAAATTACCATAGTGAATGCTGAATTATAAGCAATTATAATAGATAATATATTGATCTATATGAAAATTATAGTTATTTTATTTTTTTTCATGTTTGTTTTTGACTATAACTAATACGTTATCTAAAATCATTTGTATTTAAATACAGGAGAATTAATTGGTTCGATAAACTGATATAAAAATTGTATGAATACTTTAAATGACTATTTAATGTATCAAATATATATATAGGAAAAGAGATAAACAAGAAAAAACAACAAAAAATCTTCTTTTGGAATGATAGATAGATATCTATAATTTTTATTATATCTACTTTTTATATAGTTCTATATTGAATCTAGTGGTTAGGTTAACGTAGTTTACTATGCTTATTATATTATAGGAGTTAATATTAAAAAAATGTATAATAAACAAACTGGTATAATCTAATTTTAAGGTATAAACAAAAGGTTAAAGAATATTTGTCTAAATAACAAAGGTTGATTATTGGAGATCTGAATGTATTAAAATTAATGAACAAATTAGATTCTTCAAAGTTGTGGTCTAATTTCATTTTTTAATTTATCTTTCTTTTTATTTGGAGTGAATTGATTTCGAGAACTAATATTGCAATGGGCTCTGAGGTGTGTGAACTGATTTTGACACGATTTTGTAGTTCACTAAATTATCAATTCATAATTTATAGATGCTATTATTGTCTAATTTTTCATTATACAAAAAATAGGGAATTAAATTAGACAAGTTGGGAGTAGGTGTTCCGAATAAGGATAAATCGAATATACAGAGGAACAGAAGGTAACCATTATTATAAGCGGTTCAGGACAAGATGACAATTATACTCATGATCATGTTCTTCATGTCATTTCCACCACTATCTGTGCCCACATCTACTTCATTATCTGACCTAGTTCCAGTCATCTTATCATGAGATGTCATACTATCTGACGAAGATGGAGACATATCTATTGACATCATATTACTATCACCATTATTCATAGAATCAGAAGACAACGATATAATCCCAATAGAGCACAGTATTCCAATAGTTATAAAACCTATACCCATGATCTTGGCAATCCAAAGACCACCTTTAGACCATATCTTCTCAGCAAAGATTATTGCTGCAAACAGTCCCATCCAGAGAACATTCA